>NZ_RZSB01000051.1:0-16556 GCF_004023285.1 Mesorhizobium sp. M2A.F.Ca.ET.067.02.1.1 | reverse complement strand
GCATCGCGCTGTATAGCTTGCGATTTCGCGGCGTGAATACGGCGATATGGTGGATCATGTCCCATTTGACGCTGTCGCGCCCGCCTTCCAGGGCGCCGTGCCTGCCGGTCTCGAACAGGGATCGCCGGAAATAACGCAGCAAGCTGATGGGTGTGGATACGTCCAGCAGGATCAAGCCGGTCGCGCGCCGGAAACGCTGGGGCATGCAAACCGAGTAGTTGCCATCCATCACCCAGCGCTGCCCAGCTATCGCGGCATCGTGCAGAGCAATGAATTCGTCCTTTGAACGCGGCTCCCAGTCTGTATTGGGCAGATGATGAAGCACGTCCAGATGAACTGCCTCCAGACCGCGCTTGCGCGCGATTGCGTTGGCAAGGGTGGACTTGCCGCTGTTGGACGGTCCCAGGATGCAGATGCGTTCGCCGAGGTGAGAGGTTCATCGGTGGTCTTTCAAGCGCGATCAAACGCTCGTCGATGCAGCAGAGCGCCCAAACGGAATACGGAATATCGGACGCTCAGGAAGGCTGCGAGCCGGGCAGTCCGAACGTCTCCTTCTTCTTCGGCTTGCCGCAGTCGCGGCGCTCGATCGAGCGGTTCATGGCGTCGATCTCGCCGCTCGCCTTGTTGCTGGCGCGCTGCGCCTTGGAGCGCATGTCCGGCGTGAACGGCCCGAAGCCCATCGCCGGATTGGAGAAGCTCGGCTTGGCCGTGATCGGCAGACTGTTCTGCTGCGCCAGCTGGTTGCGCTGCGCCAGCAATTGATCGCAAGGCACATCGTCATATTGCAATGAGGATTGGACGTCCTCGTCCTGGCGCTCGGCCATCGACGTGCCGCCGACACAGCCGGCGACGGTCAGGCAGGACGCCAACACAACCATGGTCCAGCGCATGGATTTCTCCTCGTGATGTCTGCCCCGCGCCACCCCGACCATGCCATTCAGGCTTTTTCGCAGCAAGGCCGGGCTCATGAGAGTGCCGGATTGCTCACCCGGCAGATGCAGCGGCAAAGCCGGCCACAATGGCCAGGCCCTCGACGGGATCATGCCGATCGTGCCGGATAACCACGCTTTCCAGAGACAGGACTGCAAGCCCGTTGGCCGAGAGCACGCGCCGCGCATAGGCCTCGGAATGGGCGTAGCGCCGCGACGGCCGCAGAGCGAAATCATCGCTGCCGGCAAGCGTCTCGAGCGAAAAGGCGATCAGGCCGTCCTCGGCAAGCGTGCCGACCACCGCGCCGACGATGCGTTCGAGCGCGCCCAGATAGATGAACACGTCGGCCGCGACCACGAGGTCGGCCCCCGCGCCGGAGTGGGAAAAATGCTGAAGGTCGGCCTTGGCCAGCAGGTCGTAGATGCCCTTGGCCTTTGCTTTGCTGAGCATGGCGGCCGAGATGTCGTAGCCCTCCAGCCGGTCGACGAACGGGCGCAGCCTTTCGCCCATCAGGCCGGTGCCGCAGCCGAGGTCGATGGCCAGCCGGAACCGGCCGGGCCTTGCCTTGCGGATGGCCTGGCCGAGGAAGTCCGGCAGCCGATAGCCCAACTTCCCGACAAGCGACTCCTCGAAACTGTCGGCGTAGTGATCGAACAAGGTCTCGACAAAGGCGCTGGGAGGCGCAGGCGACGCGGGCGCCTTGCCGATCAGTTGAAGCTTGAGCGCGGCGCCAAGGCGGTCCGCGGGGTCCAGCTTCAGCACCATGACCCAGGCCTGCGCGGCCTGATCGAGGCGGTCAGCCGCCTCCTGCATTTCGCCGAGGCGAAACCAGCCGGCGGCCCATCGCGGCGCCAGTTCCAGCGCGCCGAGCAGGAGCTCCGCCGCCTGCGCGGGCTCGCCCGAGGCGAGCAGCATCTCGGCGAAATCGGCGCGACGGTCGGCAGTCAAATCGCCCGAGGAGGCCTGGAGCGGTTTCATTCGTGAGGAATCCCACCGTGGATGCGGAGCCGGCGGCTGGCTTTAAGATGAGTCAGCAGTCTCTTGCAACGGGCTTCCCGCGCTGAATTTAGCCACTATCTTGGAGCCATGCGCGCCAGCGACCTGCTCAAACCCCGGCCGGAGGGCCTCTACTGCCCGCCCGGCGATTTCTTCATCGATCCGGTGCGGCCCGTCGAGCGGGCGCTGATCACGCATGGCCATTCGGACCATGCGCGCTCCGGCCACCGCTCGGTGCTCGCCACGCAAGCGACGCTCGACATCATGGGACTGCGCTATGGCGAGGATTTCGCCGGAACGACGCAGGCGGCAGTGCATGGCGAAACACTCGACATGAACGGCGTCGCCGTCACCTTCCACCCGGCCGGGCATGTCCTGGGCTCCGCGCAGATCTGCGTCGAGCACCGGGGCATGCGCATCGTCGCTTCCGGCGACTACAAGCGGCAAAAGGACGCCACCTGCCTGCCGTTCGAGCCGATCCGGTGCGATGTCTTCATCACCGAGGCGACCTTCGGCCTGCCGGTGTTCCGGCATCCGCCGGACCATGAGGAGATCGCGCGCGTGCTGAAATCGGCGGCGCAGTTTCCCGAACGCTCGCACCTGATCGGCGCCTATGCGCTCGGCAAGGCGCAGCGTGTGATGCGGCTGTTGCGCGACGCCGGCTACGACAAGCCGATCTATATCCACGGCGCGCTGGCCAAGCTCAGCGAATATTATCAGAGCCAGGGGATCGATCTCGGCCGGCTCGAGCCGGCGACGGTTGAAAGCGGCGCCAAGGCCGATTTCGCCGGCGCGATCGTCGTCGGCCCGCCCTCGGCCTTCGCCGATCGCTGGGCGCGGCGTTTTCCGGACCCGATCTCCTGCTTCGCCTCGGGCTGGATGCGCATACGCCAGCGGGCAAAGCAGGGCGGCGTCGAGCTGCCGCTGATCATTTCCGACCACGCCGACTGGGACGAGTTGATCATCACCATCAAGGAAACGGGTGCTGCGGAAATCTGGGTCACGCATGGCCGCGAGGAAGCGCTGGTGCGCTGGTGCGAGCTGGAGGGCATCGCGGTAAGGCCGTTGCATCTGGTGGGCTATGAGGACGAGGGCGATTGATGGAACAGTGTTCGCCAATCGTCACCGCCGCGCTCTACGGCCCCCCTCTCTGTCCTGCCGGACATCTCCCCCTCAAGGGGGGAGATTGGCAGTTTCGGCGCCGGCGCATCTCCCGCGACAGTGGAGATTGGCGAAAGCCGTGGCGACATCTGATCTCCCCCCTTGAGGGGGAGATGGCCGGCAGGCCAGAGAGGGGGGCCTCGCGCCGGCTTTTGCCCCTGGCGTGGCGCGCATGAACCGCTTCGCCGAGCTCCTCGACCGTCTCGTGCTGACGCCGTCGCGCAACGGCAAGCTGACGCTGCTCAGAGACTATTTCCACAGCGTCGAGGACCCCGATCGCGGCCTGGCGCTGGCGGCGATCACGGGCGATCTCAACATCGCGGCGGTGAAGCCGGCGATGCTGCGCGCGCTGGTGGTGGAGCGCATGGATCCGGTGCTGTTCGGCTATTCCTACGACTATGTCGGCGACCTCGCCGAGACCGTGTCGCTGGTCTGGCCGCAACCGCAAGGGCACATCGCCAACCATGTGCCGACGCTTGCCGAGGTGGTCGGCAGACTGCAGGCGGCAAGCCGCTCCGAGGGGCCCAAGGTGCTGGCGCGGCTGCTCGACGACGCCAATATCTCGGCACGCTTCGCCATCATCAAGCTGGTTACCGGGGGCCTGCGCATCGGTGTGTCGGCGCGGCTCGCCAAACAGGCTCTGGCCGATCTTGGCAAAGTCGATGTCAGCGAGATCGAGGAGCTCTGGCACGGGCTGACGCCGCCTTACACCGAGCTGTTCGCCTGGCTGGAAGGCCGGGCGGAAAAGCCGAGGAGCACGGCACTTGCGCTGTTCCGGCCGGTGATGCTCTCCAACGCCGTCGACGACGGCGACCTCGAAAAGCTCGACCACGGCGCTTATGCGGCGGAGTGGAAGTGGGACGGCATCCGTGTGCAGGCGGTCTGCGAGGGCGGCGTGCGCCGGCTCTATTCGCGCACCGGCGATGATGTCTCCGGCGCGTTCCCGGATCTTGCCGCGGCGATGAATTTCGAAGCGGCGCTCGACGGCGAGCTTTTGGTCGGCGACCCTCGCGAGGCGACTGGAACCTTCTCCGACCTGCAGCAGCGGCTGAACCGCAAGAGCGTGTCGCCAAAGATCCAGCAGCGCTATCCGGCCTTCATGCGCTGCTACGACGCGCTGCAGATCGACGGCGAGGATTTGCGCTCGCTGCCCTTCGCGGAGCGCCGCAGGCACCTCGAGGCCTTCATCAAGACGCTCGATCCCAGCCGCTTCGATCTGTCGCCGTTGGTCGAGTTCCCCGATTGGGAGACGCTGGAGCGGCTGCGCCAGACGCCGCCGCATCCGATCATCGAAGGGGTGATGCTGAAGCGCTGGGATTCGCCCTACCTTGCCGGCCGGCCGAAAGGCCCGTGGTTCAAGTGGAAGCGCGACCCGCACACCATCGACGCGGTGCTGATGTATGCGCAGCGCGGCCACGGCAAGCGTTCCAGCTTCTATTCAGACTACACGTTCGGTGTGTGGTCCGGCCCCGAGGGCTCGGAAGAGCTGGTGCCGGTCGGCAAGGCCTATTTCGGCTTCACCGACGAGGAGCTGAGAGAGATCGACAAATATGTGCGCGACAACACGATCGAGCGTTTCGGCCCGGTGCGCTCGGTGCGCGCCGACCGTCGCAACGGCCTCGTGCTGGAGGTGGCGTTCGAAGGCCTCAACCGCTCGACCCGGCATAAATCGGGTGTCGCGATGCGCTTTCCCCGCATCTCACGGCTGCGCTGGGACAAGCCGGCGGCGGAAGCCGACCGCATCGAGACGCTGCAAGCGTTGTTGGATGGCTAAGGGCCAAAAATCCGACCTCGGCGCTGTCACGCCGCCCGCGCCTGCGGCGCGACCTCCCCATCGAGGGGAGCTAGGGGTTGGCGCGACCTTCTACCTCCCCTTGATGGGGAGGTCGCGCCGAAGGCGCGGGTGGGGTGCTGCGCCTGCGTCGATAACTACACAGACGCGATCACTGCGCGATCGAAACGCGTATCTCGTAGATATCGACCGATTTGCCCTTCTGGTCGATGTCGGAGTTGACGGCGATGGTGCCGGCGGCGCCCGGATGCTTGTCCGGGAACTGCACGTCGAACAGATATTCGTTGCGTTCGTGGCCGACGGCGTAGCGCTTGCGGCCGCAATCGCCGAGATCGCCGAAATTGCAGTCGACCGATATCTGCGTCTCCTTGCCCTCTTCCGAGCGGGCGACGATGTCGAACATGGCGTGCTTGCCGACAAGCTTCTCCAGCACGCCCTGGCCGACATCGAAGGCAATGGCCGAACCGGAAGCGCCGGAGCGGATGCGCAGGAACTGGCCGGTGTCGTCCTTCATCACGTCGGCGCCTGCGTCGGACGGCGTGCTCACATGGGTCGGGTCGGCGGGCGAGAAGACGTTGATCCAGTTCTTCGACTGGTCCGCCTCGCCCGGCTTCTGCGGCGAGCCGGTGTCGCCCGGCTGCGACGAGTCCTCGCTGTCAAGGGTCGGCGTCGGTTCCGGCGGGCCGGTGTCGAGCTCGGCCGCCGTCTTGAAGACACCGGTCTGCTTGGCGAAGTAGAGACCGATGCCGGCGGCGGCGAGCAATGTCGCGACAACGAAGATCGCGGTCAGCGGCAGCCGCCGGCCCCTGATCCGCCGCTCGTCGCGGTCGGGCGCAACCTGGGCGCCGTTGCCGACGGGAGCGCCCGGCGAATCATCGAGCGACGGCGCGTCGGGAAGTGCTGTCTCGTCCGGCATGATGTCGGGCACGCGCGGCAGCACGCGCGAACGCGGCTGGTCCGAAGCATCTGGCTGCACCGGCCCGTCGACGGTGATCGAGGGTGAGCGTGCTGATTGCGACGGCGGCAGCGGCGCGTCGACCGAAGGCGCGGCCGAAACGGCAGGCGCCTCGACGCGGGGCGCCGGCGCGCCATTGCTGGCCGGCACCACATTTTCCGGCGGCAACGTCACATCGGGGACGGCCGGCAGGAACTCTGATTCGATCTCGGTGATCTTGGCCTGCACCGCCTTGCGGCGGCCGATGGCGGCCTCGACCGTGATGTTCGGGTTGGCCTGCAGGACGCGGTCCAGCGCGGCAAAGGCCGATCGATAGACCTTCTCTCGGAACGCCCGGTCCTCGGCATTGCCTTTCTCGAAGGCATTGCGGATAGCTTTCTCGATGGGGTCCAAGCGAGCTCCCTCTGCGCGTTCGCTCACAGTTCCCTGATCGTTAGCCGCAGGCGGCCAATCGATCAACGGGCGAGCGGCTGCTTGCCGGCGTATCCAACGCCATTTCGGGGTTTTTTGCTGGAGAATCAACATTTTTCGTCACGAACACGCCGGGCGATGCGGCCGTGGGGCAGCCGGCTTGGACGCCACCGCGCGCTGCGGCCGCTGCCGTTGCGCAGTAACCGTAGATGGGAATTGCCGGCAAAGAGGCCGGAATTCGCCGCTGCCCATCTTGAATTGGCGAGCGGTTGAGTCTATCACGCAGCCCATTCTGGAAGCCTGACGCTTCCCGGGCCGCTTTAGCTCAGTTGGTAGAGCACATCATTCGTAATGATGGGGTCGCGTGTTCGAGTCACGCAAGCGGCACCAAAAATTCAAGCACTTAGCCGATCGCCTCGCTCGATTTGTCCGAGTGGCGGCGGAAATTCTCTTCCAGCATCTGCAGCGACGGCGCCTCCCAAAATGAACCAAAAAGGGCCCTGAAGAGCGGGCAAGTCACTCAAAATCGGGCAAGTCATTCAAGTTGAACAACGGCCGCGCATGTTGTCTGCGAGCACTGACATCTTGACCAGGTCGTAGGCAGCTCTCGAAATCCCGTCGGTTACTCATTTCCGTAAGCGCCGCGCCTATCTCCAAGGTTCCGGTGGTGATGGCAGCCAGGGCAGGCCCTTCGGCGAGATTCGATGCAGGCCATTGTGTGACGATCGGGCATTCAATAGTCTTTCCGTTGGGTCGAGGAATGCACGCATGACGCCGAAACTGAACCGCTGGAAGCGCTTCGCTGACTGGGACGAGCGGCCGTTGCGGCTGGACAAGTTCGCGGCGGAAGACCCTGCCAACGGCTTCTCCGCCTTCTCCAGCCCGGCCGATCCCAAACCCGGCATCGGCATCAAGGGCGGGCGCGTCGTGTCCCTTGATGGAGTGCTCGAGCACGACTACGACATGATCGACCGCTTCATAGCCCGCCATCACATCGACCCGGAGGTGGCGTCTGAAGCGATGGCGCTGGACTCGGCGACCGTCGCACGCTGGCTGGTCGACATGAACGTTCCGCGCGAAAAGCTCGTGCGGCTCGCCCACGGCATGACGCCTGCAAAACTCGCCGAGGTCGTGTCGCAGCTCAACGCGCTGGAGATCGCCTTCGCCTATTCGAAGATGCGAGCACGCAAGACGCCAGGCAACCAGGCGCATGTCACCAACGCCAAGGACGACCCGCTCCAGCTCGCCGCGGACGCCGCAACCGCCGTCGCCTTCGGCTTCGACGAGATCGAGACTACGATGCGCGTGTCGCGCAACGCCTGGTCCAACGCGGTGGCGTGTGCGGTGGGCGGCGCCGTCGGCCGCTGGGGAACGCTGTTCCAATGCTCCAGCGAGGAGGCGGAGGAACTGCGCATCGCCATGGCCGGCTTCACGTCCTATGCCGAAACCGTTTCCGTCTATGGCACTGAAAAGTCGTTCACCGATGGCGACGACACGCCGTGGTCCAAGGCATTTCTCGCCGCTGCCTATGCCTCGCGCGGCGTCAAGATGCGCTGTACGTCGGGTGCCGGCTCCGAATTGCTCATGGGCTTCCATGAAGCAAAATCGCTGCTTTACTTGGAGGCGCGCTGCCTCTGCCTGCAGCGCGGCATGGGCGTGCAGGGCACACAAAATGGCGGCATTGACGGCGCGCCCTTGACCGCCACCATACCTGGCGGCGTCCGCGAGTTGATGGCTGAGAACCTCATCGCCGTCTGGCTCGATCTCGAATGCGCATCAGGCAATGATGCGCGCTCCACCGAATCGGAAATTCGTGTCGGCGCCAAGATCCTTCCCTACCTGATTGCCGGCTCAGACCTGATCTGCTCCGGGATGGGATCGATCCTGAAATACGACAATTCGTTCAACCCTTCGCTGATCAACGGTGAGGAACTGGAAGACTATCTGGTGCTGCAGCGCGATTTCGAGGCCGATGGCGGGTTGACGCCGCTGCCTGAGTCGCGCGCGATCGAGTTGCGCGAGCGGGCGGTGGCGGCGATCGCCGCGGTGTTCGAGGAGCTCGGCCTGTCGAGACCGACCGAGGACATGAAAACCAGCGTGGTTTATGCCTCCGGTTCCGACGACACGCGCAGCCTGATGCCGCGCGACGTGAGCTTCATCAGCGAGGCCATCAAGGAGCGCGGCATCACCGTGATCGACGCGGTCAAGGCGCTGGCCAACCGCGGTTTCCGAGAAGAGGCCGAGAACCTCCTGAACGTGGTGAAGCTGCGCCTTTCCGGCGACTATCTCCAGACCTCGGCCATGATCCGCAATGGGCGGATCGTCAGCGCGGTCAACGACCCGAACGACTATCTCGGCCCCGGCTCCGGCTATCGGGTGTCCGAGGAACGGCGCCTGCAGCTCAACGACATCCGCGATGTGCTGGATCAGAAAGAAGTGCTGCGCTCGGAGGCCCTGCACGAGAAGGACGAGGCAAGGCACGTCCGCTATCGCAACCTTGGGCCGGCAGCCAACGGGTCGGCGACCGACGATTTGGTCATCGGCATCAGCCCGGCCTTCGGCTTGAAGCTCTACCGGACGACGGCCGGACATCGGCTGTCCGAAGTGCTTGGCGCCATGCTGGATGCGATCCGCGCGCGCGGGCTTAAGGCGCGCGTCGTCCGCTTCCGCCATACGGCTGATACTTCCTTCCTTGGCCTGTCCGCCGCCCGGCTTGCCGGCAGCGGCATCGGCATCGGCATCCAGGCCAAGGGCACGGCCGTCATCCATCAGCGTGACCGACAGCCGCACAACAATCTGGAACTGTTTTCCAATGCCCCGATCACCAGGCTCGAGCACTATCGCGCTCTCGGTGCCAATGCGGCGGCCTATGCGCTAGGCGAAATGCCGGAGCCCATCGTGGTGCCGCAGCGAGGCGAGGCCATGGGGTCGCGCTATCATGCGCGCGTCGCCCTCATCTACGCCATCGAAACCGGGCTGACCGAGGCCGGCGCGGCTCCCGAAGAGGTCGACGTCGTCCTGACGGGAGCGCAATAGTGACCCTTACGCGTGCCGACTATCCGCTCGCCGAAACCCAGCCTGGCGCCGTCACCGGCAAGCACGGCAAGGCGCTTCCGGAGATAACGCTGGATGCGGTGCTTGCCGGCGAGGTGACGATGGAAGACCTCCGCATCACGCCGCAAGCGCTGCAGGCGCAGGCCGACGTGGCGCGCGATGTCGGCCGGCCGACCCTCGCCCTCAACTTCGAGCGCGGGGCAGAGCTGGTCGAGGTGCCGCAGGATTTCATCATGCAGGTCTACGAACTGCTGCGCCCAGGCCGCGCCAAGTCCAAGGAAGAATTGCTCGAGGCCGCCGCCACGATGCGCGAGACCTACCAGGCCGAACGCATCGCCCGTTTCATCGAGGAAGCCGCCGAGACCTACGCGGCGCGCGGCCTTTTCACGTTCCGCTTTTGAAGGACCGCCCGCTTCTGAAAGGACCGCATGAGCTGGAAAACCGGATTCCGTTCGCTCTACTACCTCGGCGCACCCGAGCCGGATGATCCGGTGCTGGT
This sequence comes from Mesorhizobium sp. M2A.F.Ca.ET.067.02.1.1, assembly GCF_004023285.1. Lineage (NCBI taxonomy): Bacteria > Pseudomonadati > Pseudomonadota > Alphaproteobacteria > Hyphomicrobiales > Phyllobacteriaceae > Mesorhizobium > Mesorhizobium sp. M2A.F.Ca.ET.067.02.1.1. The sequence goes on along the minus strand of NZ_RZSB01000051.1, from coordinate 6,758 downwards.
GCCGGCACAGACCGCCATCCTGATCATCGACGTTCAAAACACCTACCTGGAACGGCCGGATCGCGCGTCGCTTTCACCGCAGGAACAGCAGCGCTACGATCTGTGGACGCCGTTCCACGAGCGCATGCACGGCGCGGTCATACCGAACACGGCAAGATTGCTGGAGTTGGCACGGGCAAATGGCATCGAATGCCTTTTCGCCCGCATCGCCTGCCATACCAAGGACGGGCGCGACCGCTCGCTCTCCCAAAAAATGCCGGGCTGGAACAATTTGCTGCTGCCAAAGAACGACGCGGCATCGCAGCTCGTAGCCGAGCTTCAGCCGGCAGGCGACGAAATCGTGGTGACCAAGACCACCGATTCCGCGCTGACCGGGACAAATCTGCGCCTCATCCTGCACAATCTTGGCATCAGGAACGTCATCTGTTGCGGCATCTTCACGGACCAGTGCGTGTCTTCGACGGTGCGCAGCCTGGCCGACGAAAGCTATGCCGTCATCGTGCTCGAGGATTGCTGCGCGGCGGCGACCGACGAGCTTCATCGCAAGGAGCTCGAAATCATCAACATGATCTATTGCCACGTCATGTCGAGCGCCGAGCTTTGCAAAATCATGGCCTTGGCAAAGTGATGCCGCGTCCGTAGTGTCAATACAGCACTCGCAGGCCGGGACACATCGGCCGCCACGTGCGGGGAACTGCATACAGCTGTCACGAATGGAGAGGGCTTCATGGCCACGGAAACTGCAAGCGGGACGATCGACGTCTCGAAGAGTAACAGCATCAACCTTTTGCACTCGAAAGCCGTGGGGCTTGCGGGGGTGCTCTTTCTGGCCGTCACCGGCGCGGCGCCAATGTCGGCGATGCTGGGCAATGTGCCGTTCGCGGCAGGCTACGGCATCGGCAAATACACGCCGGCCGCCTTCCTGATGGCGACGATCGTGCTGACCATCTTCTCGGTCGGCTATGCGGCGATGGCATCGCGGGTATCGTCCGTCGGTGGGTTCTACTCATTCATCAGCCAAGGGCTCGGCCGCGAGGTCGGCATGTCGGCCGGCATTGGCTCGCTCGCCTGCTACTCGCTGTTCGAGGCCTCGCTCACTGGTTTGTTTGCATTTTTCGGCAATCTTTGGATTTCCCAGCACTTCGGCATCAACGTGCCGTGGATCGTGCTCGCGCTCGCTATGATCGTGGTCATCGCGGCACTCGCCTATCGCGACGTGAAGGTGTCGGCACGGCTGCTCGGGATCGCCCTCATTCTTGAAGTGATCATGCTGGTGATCTTCTCGCTGGGCGTGCTTTTCGCTCATGGCGGGACGAATTTTTCCGGCGATTCGCTCAATGTGTTCAAGGTGTTCACGCCTGTCGCCGAGCAGAAGGTCGGCGAAGTGGCCATACCCGCCGGCGAGGCCGCCGTCGGTATCTTCATGGCGTTCTGGTCGTGGGTCGGATTCGAGATGGCGCCGAACTACGCCGAGGAATCGCGCGATCCAAAGCGCATCATTCCGCAGTCGCTGCTGATCTCAGTCATTGGCCTCGGCCTGTTTTACACCTTCGTCAGCTGGTGCGCGGTGGCGGCCTATCCCACCGAGGCCGACATGGTGGCCAAGGCCTTCTCCGACGGCGTGAACTTCTTCCTGACACCCATTCAGACTTTTGTCGGCGGCTGGGGCTATCAGCTGATGTCGCTGCTCATCCTCACCAGTTCCTTCGCCTGCGGCATGGCCTTTCACAACACCGCTTCCCGTTATTTGTACTCGCTGGCACGCGAGGGCGTCCTGCCACAGGCGATCGCGGAGACGCATGATCACCACAAGAGCCCTCACAAGGCCTCGGCCCTGCAGTCGGTTTTGGCGGCGATATGGGTCCTGCTCTACGGTCTGGCCTACGGCTTCGACGATCCGTCGGGACAGGCCTGGCTGGGCGTCTACACGCTGTTTGCGGTGCTCGGCACCGGACTGCTGCTGGTGCTGCAGGCCGTCGTCTCGCTGGCGATCTACATGTGGTTCAAGAAGAACGGCGGCGGCAGCCTGCTGGCGACGGTCATCGCGCCGTTGATCTCGCTCGTGGTCCAGCTGGTCCTGGTCTACACGCTGGTGGCCAATCTCGCGACGCTCGGCGGCACCAATGGCTTCGCCAGGAGCATCCCCTATGTCGGGCTTGCGATCCTTATCGTCGGCCTGATCTGGGGTTTCGTGCTGAAGTCCACCAACCCCAAGGCGTACGCCAACATCGGTCACATGGTGAACGAAGGCTAAAGCGCTACCGCCCAGAAATCCTTGCGACAACGGGGACGGGGTATCACTCTGTCCCCGTCTCATTTTGGAGCTTCAGATCATGACCCAGTCTTTGAAGGGCCGGTCCGTCGTTGTTACCGGCGGATCGAAAGGCATCGGCAAGGGCATATCGCGGGTGTTCGTGCTGTCTGGCGCCAAGGTCGCCATCATCGCGCGCCATCTCGACCAGGCCGAAGCCGCTGCCGCCGAGATCGGCCACGGCGCCTTTGGCGTGGTTGGCGATGTCACCTCGCTCGCCAGCATCGAGAGCGCTTTTGGGACAGTGGCCGGGAGAAACGGGGGCATCGACGTGTTGTGCGCCAATGCCGGAATTTTCCCGCAGGCCCGGCTCGAGGACATGACATCCGAACAATGGGACGAAGTTGTCGACACCAACCTCAAGGGTACCTTCCACGCGGTCAAGGCAGTCGTTCCCTACCTCAAGAGATCCGACCAGGGCCGCATCGTGCTGACGTCGTCGATCACCGGCCCGGTCACCGGCTTCCCCGGTTGGTCGCACTACGGCGCCACCAAGGCGGGGCAGCTCGGTTTCATGCGCACGGCCTGCATCGAACTGGCCAAATACGGCATCACCGTCAACGCCGTCATGCCGGGCAACATCATCACCGAGGGCCTAGTCGGCCTGGGCGAGGATTACCAGAAGACGATGGCCGCCTCTGTCCCGCTCAAGCGGCTTGGAACCGTGGAGGAAATCGGCTACGCCGCACTCTACTTTGCGTCGAAGGAAGCCGGCTACGTGACCGGGCAGACGATCATCGTCGATGGCGGCCAGATCCTTCCGGAGAGCCTGGAGGCACTGGCATAGAGCGGTTCGTGACGAACCGCTCTATCTCTTTGCCTGACGCAATTCCCCAGGGAAAGCGCTACGCGCTTTTCTCGGGAAAACCGTTTCACGCCTTTCCTACGATTGCTGTCAGGAAAACTTGCTCAGATAGGCCTCGCACAGCCCGACGGTTCCCTCGGTGTATGGGAAGCCCATCGACTTGGCGAGGTCCGTTTCAGCGTGCGAGCCGATCCAGGCAACCAGCAACAGGCGGCGCAGCATCACGAAGGTCGGGATTTCGTCCTCGTCTGCCCTCGGCAGGTCAAGCACGCGGCGATAGCCGGTCGTCCACGACTGGATGAGATCGGTTGCCTGCGGCTCATGCTCGTAGAAAGAGATGGGTGTAGCGGCGTCGTACATAAACCAGCCGAAGCCGCAGTCGTCGAAGTCGATGACCTTGACCGTCTTGCCGTCGATCAAAAGGTTGGCGAGCCGCAGGTCGCAATGGATGAGGCCAAAGCGGTCATGGCCCTTGCCGAAGGCGGCGAGCCTGCGGCAGATCAGCTCCGCACTGCGGCCAAAGAGTTTGGCTTTCGCGGCGTCGACGCCCATGCCGTCACGCCAGCGCCCCCAATGGGGGTTTTCCTCGCCGAGACTTGTCTCGAAATCCCACACGTGGCGAGTGAACCAGGATGGGCGCTTCCATTGCCGGGCGTGGATGTGCATGCGAGCCGTCACCTCGCCAAGCACCTCGAAAGGTTCGGCGAGCGCTTCGCCTATGCCCGGCTCCGAACCGGTCTCCCATTGCGACAGCACGACATTGCGGGGTTGCGCCAGCCTGGCATGGCCGGCACGCTGGATCTGCTCGCCATCCTTGCCCGCCACCGGCACGGGGGTGGGCACGATCCCGGTCTGGCGCAAATCGGTCAGCCAGGCCAGTTCGGACTGGATGGCCGTCCTTGAATGGTAGCCGTCGCGATGAATGCGGAGCGCCCAGCGCCGGCCGTCGGGAGCCGCAACCTTATAGGTTGCGTTCTCCGACAGGTTGATCATCGTGACGGAGACGTCCGCCGGCAGATCGTAGTTGGCGATGGCCGCCTCTGCCGTCTCCTGCAGGATGCCGAGTTGCTGGTCATGGGTGAGCGCTTCGAAATCCGTCACTGTCCGTCCTGCCCTATCTTTGCGCCCTTGTCCCCTGCCGGAACCCTGCGAGCCCAGCAAGTCCAACCGCCAGCCCGCGCTGGACGCCTGGCAGTTTCAACCAGGTTTGGACCATGTCAATTCGCCTTGCCTGCCTGATGCAGCAGCTCCCGGGCGCGCGGCATTGCCGCATCGAAACGATTCATGATGTCCTGGCAGGTTTCGCGATCCAGAAGCACGCCGGGCTTCCACTGCAGCACCCGCTTGTCGAGCGACGAGAAGATCGCCCAGACGCCCTGCTCGTAGAGTGCGCGTGACACGAAGACGGCGCCCTCCGGGTGGTTGCTGAATTCCAGGCCGAGGATCACGCCTTTCTGGCGCACGCCGGTGAAGATGTCGCCGTGCCGAGCCAGCATCTCGCCCATGGCCTGTGCCATGAACTCGGTCACGGTGCCAACATTGGCAACCAGATCAGGCCGCTGCAGCATCTCGATGACCTTGTGGGCGACGACACAGCCGAGCTCGGCCCCGCCCGTGGTCGAGATGTGGGCCGCCCCATCCTCGTTGAGCCAGCCGCCGGCCTTGTCGTTCACCAATGCCGCGCTGATCGGATAGAGCCCGCCGGACAGGCCCTTCGCCGTCACCATGATGTCCGGCTGGACGCCATAGGCCTGCCAGCCCCACATGCTGCCGGTCCGCATCAGGCCGGTCTGGACCTCGTCGGCGATGTACATCGCGCCATGCTTTTCGCACAGGGCCTTGCAGGCGCTGAGATAGCCGTCCTTCGGCATCGGGAAGCCGTAAGTGGCGGGGATCGTCTCCATGATCAGCGCCGCGACGTCTTCGCCCTCGAGCGCCTGTTCCATGGCGTCGATATCGTTGAAGGGGACCTGGATGAACATCTCCGGCTGGTCGGAAAGAAAGATCTTGGTGAAGCGATCGTCGCCGGTCGCCACCGCGAGCCCCGAATGCCCGTGATACCCCTTGATGATCGACACGATCTTGCGCCGTTTAGTGGCATAGCGGGCACTCTTGATGGCGATGTCCACCGCCTCCGCGCCGCCCGGGGCGAAGACCGCATATTTCATTCCCGGCGAGACATCGACGAGGGATTCGGCCAGCGCAGTGCGCGCCACGGAGGGGAACCAGTGATTGCCGATGTCGAAATAATCGAGCGCGCTCTTCAGCGTCTCGACCAGCTCCGGATTGCGGTGACCGAGATTGTAGGTGCCGCCGTTCAGGTGCAGGTCGATCAGGCGGCGCCCCGACATGTCGTAGAGGAAGTAACCCTCCCGCCTGCCGATAACCAGATCGATCCCGGCCTTCTGCCAGAACCTGGTCTTGTCGGGATTCCAGAAACGGATTGCCTTGTCGAAAAAATCCTGCTTCGACTCGAACTTGAAGGGGCCGAAGTCGTACATGCCTATTTTTTCCCCAGAGGTTGATCGGCGCGCATCCAAGCTGGCGAGGCTCGTTCGCCGGATGATGCAGGATTACGGGTCAGGGAGAAAGGGGGCTGAAAGATGATCCTGAAGGACAGGACCGCGATCGTCACCGGGGCAGGATCGGGCATCGGCAGGGCGGCAGCGCTGATCATCGCGCGCGAGGGTGCGGTGGTCGGCGTGGCGGACCGCAGCGCTGACAGCGCGAACGCGACCGTCGACCAGATTGTTACTGCTGGTGGCCGAGCGAAAGCGCTTGTGTTCGACCTGGCCGACGATCAGGCGCTTGAAGCCTGTTTCCGCAATTTCATCGACACACAAGGCAGGATCGACATCCTGCACAATCATGCCGGCGTACAGGTAGAGGGTGACGTGCTCGGTGTGAGCGTCAAAGGCTTCGACACGTCCTGGACGCTCAATGTGCGGGCTCACTTCCTGGGTGCCCGCATCGTCATGCCATTCATGAAGAAGGCAGGCCGCGGCGTCATCCTCAACACGTCGTCGAGCTCCGGCGTGCTCTACGACCGCGAGATGATCGCTTATACGACGACCAAGCACGCGGTGATCGCGATGACCAGGCAGATGGCCGGCGACTATGGCCGCTTCGGCATTCGCGTCAACGCGCTTTGCCCGGGTTGGGTGGACACGCCCTTCAATGCTCCTTTCATCGCCCAGATGGGAGGCCGGGAAGCCATCGAAGCCTACATCCGCGAAAAAGTGCCGCTTGGTCGTTGGGCAAGCGTCGAGGAAATCGCGGAGGCGGTGCTGTTTCTTGTGTCCGACCGGTCCTCGTACATGACGGGCCAGATTCTGGTTATCGATGGAGGAGAGACGGTGATCTAGGCATGGGCTTCAGGAGGTTATGCGGACCGGACCGAGGAGACTGGAGTTACCGGGCTTCAGCACGCGTCGGAGGGTCCGAATGGACATCCAAGAGAATGCCCCGTCCCGCTACGTCTCACAGGTGACATCAACCTACTGAGAAATTAACCAACGGGCCCAAAATCATTCGATCTAAAAGTCATCAATTTATCGAGCAGCGCTCGCTTGATTCCCGAGGCATAAGCGCAAGGCATTGGTATGCAATAGTTGGTGGGCCCGGAGGGCGTATTAAGTACAT
>NZ_RZSB01000519.1:0-4292 GCF_004023285.1 Mesorhizobium sp. M2A.F.Ca.ET.067.02.1.1 | reverse complement strand
GAGGCCGACCGCCAGGCTCTGCTGGCGGCGATCAGCGGCTACAATGTCATCGCGATCTTCCACGGCCATGAGCACGAAGTGCCGATGATCTACCAGCGCGACGGCCTCGATCTCGTCAAGCCGAAGGCGGCCTATATGGGCGGCTTCGCGCTCGCGCGCATCACGGCCGACAACATGGATGTGGTGCTGGGCGAGGCGGCCGGCGACCGTGGCGAGATCGTCTTCACCAACGCTTTCGCCAAGCAATTCCAGACATGAAAAGGCCGCCCGCGGCGGCCTCCATGGTGCCTGTCATCCTGGTGCTTGCGGGGTGCGGTTGCATCGGGCGACGCAATCCGGTTAGGCTCGCCGCGGCTGCCGGAGAGGGCAGCCCTGGGGGAACCGGGTTTGCGTCTTCGTGTAGCTTTTGTCGCTGTCCTGATGGCCCTGGCTGGCTGCGTCACTGACGACGTTGGACCGATCAACACGCTCACCAGGCAAGCCGGTCGCCCATCACCCACTTACATCCCAGACCCCGCCGATGATGGCTCGACCGTGGTCGGACTGGCGTTTTCCGGCGGCGGCACGCGGGCCGCCGCTTTCTCCTACGGCGTGTTGCGGGCGCTGGACGACGTCGTCGTCGATCAACGCCCGAAACGGCGCACGCTGATCGACGACATCAGGATGATTTCAGGCGCTTCGGGCGGCGCGGTCGCCGCCGCTTATTTCGGCTACAAGGGCAGGGACGGCTACCGGGATTTTCGTGAGCGCTTCCTGACCCAGAACGCCGAAGCCGATCTCAGGACATCGTTCTCCCCGGTCAACTTCATCCGCGCCTATTATGGCGGTGTCAACGACCGCAGCGGTTTCGCCAGATGGTTGAACCACCATCTGTTCGACGGCGCGACCTTCAAGGCCCTGCACCGGCCGAAAGGTCCGATCGTCTGGATCAACGCCTCCGACATCTACAACCGCACGCCGTTCCTCTTCACCTACGACACTTTCGCGGCGCTCTGCAGTGACCTCGACCAACTGCGGATTGCCGACGCTGTCGCGGCATCGGCCGCCGTGCCGATCGTCTTCGCGCCGATCGTGGTCTCGGCGACCAGCCCGCATTGCGGTTACCGCATGCCGCAATGGCTGAGCGAGGCGCTTGCGGACCGCAACGCCTCGCTGCGGCTCAAGGCCTATGCCAGCGCGCTCGATTCCTATCAGAACGACGATCCGCTCGACTATGTGAAGCTGCTCGACGGTGGGCTGACGGACAATATCGGCGTCACCGGCTTCGCGCTTGAGCGCTCCGCCGCCGGCACGCCTTACGGGCCGCTGTCGCCGTCGGCCGCGGTCCGCCTGACGACGCTGATCTTCATCGTCGCCGACGCCGGGAGCGACAGCGATGTGAACTGGGCGAAGTCGCTGCACGGGCCAAAGGCCGCCGAGCTCCTCGACGCCGTGACCAGCACCACGCTTGCCGCCTCGGTGCGTGACGAGTTCGATGCGCTGAAGCTTGCGGTCTCGCAATGGAAGGGCGAGCTGGTGCGTTATCGCTGCGAGCTGCCGCCCTCGACCGTTTCGGCCTATCGCGGTTCGTCGGCCCGGTGGAACTGCCGTGACGTCCGCCTTGTGGTCCAGCACCTTTCCTTTGCCGATCTCGATCCGGCGACGCAGGCGAAGCTGAACGAGATTCCGACCAGGCTCAGGCTGCCTGTCGACCAGGTCGACCTCACGATCGATGCGGGCCGCAGGGCGCTCGAGGTCAATCCCGACATACACACGGCAGTCGCCGCGATCCAGGCCCGCGCCGGCGTGAGGCCGCCGGCGATCACGACGGCCGAAGCGAATTGACATCATCAGGAGACAGGTCTTGGCAGAGTTCACCCTCTATATCGGCAACAAATGCTTTTCCTCCTGGTCGCTCAGGCCTTGGGTGGCCATGCAGCACCTGGAAATACCTTTCGAGGAGGGCTTCGTGCGGCTGCGCACGCCGCAGACCGCGGCCAACCTTGCCAAGGCGTCGCCGACCGGCCTTGTGCCGGTGTTGAATCACAATGGCAGGATCGTCTGGGAAACGCTTGCCATCCTTGAATATCTTGCTGACCTCTACCCTGAGAAGAAGCTCTGGCCGGAGGACCTCGGCGCTCGCGCGCTGGCGCGCTCGGTTGCGACCGAGATGCATTCCGGCTTCCGCGAGGTCCGCTACGGCTGGCCGATGAATCTGCGCCGGCCGAAATCGCACACGCCGCTCGATGCCGAGGGCGAGGCACAGCGGGCGCGGATCGAGGCGATCTGGCGCCAGTGCCGCGAGCAATATGGTCAGGGCGGCCCCTTCCTGTTCGGCCATTTCACTGCGGCCGACGCCATGTATGCGCCGGTGGTCACGCGCTTCGACACTTATGGCGGCGATCTGGCGCCCGTCACCCGCGCCTATGTCGATGCGGTCTTGGCGATGCCTGCGATGCGTCACTGGTATGCCGAAGCCGCCAAGGAGCCATGGCCGGAGCCTGGCCCGGACGAATAGAGCTATTCAGGAAGAAGGTGTAACGTTTCGTGGAAGTTGCGCGGCGGATCCACCCGTGGGCGGCCGGCGGCAATAGACTTTCAGGGAGGCGGCGATGGCCAACAGTGAAGCACCGCATGAAGCCACGGCGTCAACGATCTTCCATTGCCGGTTGATCCCGCCGCGGCCGGATTTCGCCCTCACCATGACGGAGGAAGAAAGGGCGCTGATGGGCCGGCATGCCGACTATCTGCGCGAGAAGCTCCGCGAAGGCATCATGATCATGGCAGGCCCGGTCGCCGATCCGGCCGGCCCATGGGGGCTGCTGATCCTGCGTGCCGGCAGCGAGGCGGAGGCGAGGGCCGTGACCGACGCCGACCCGGTGGCGCGTTCGGGCCGCGGCTTCCGCTATGAGATCCTGCCGCTGTTGAGCGTGATCATGTAGGCCTGATGAAAAACGCCTCTCGCGCTTTTTACACGCGGGAGGCGTCTTTGCCGTCAACCTTTCTCGATCGCTCTCGAATTGCTGACAGCAGGGATAAAACCGGCAGCCGGCGAAAGGGTTCCCGGCAAAACGAAAAAATCATGCTGTCGGGAAAAATTGCGTGGAAGGATGGACGAACGCCGCAATCCTGCGCCAAGACAAGGCACGCATGAGGATCGCCTTGCCGCCCGACCCCGCCATCACCGTATCGTTTTCGCAAGGCGTCGCCTTCGACTGCCAGAGCTGCGGAGCCTGCTGCTCCTATTCGGCCGACTGGCCGCGCTTCTCGACCGAGGAGGATGAGCAACTGGACCGCATCCCGCTCGAACTGGTAGCCGCCGACCAGTCCGGAATGCGCTGCGAGGGTGCGCGGTGCTCTGCGCTCACCGGGGAGGTGGGTAAGCACACGGCCTGCGGCATCTATGATCTCCGCCCGGATGTCTGCCGCGCCTGCATGCCCGGCGGCGACGACTGCCTGATGGCAAGGACGGCGCATGGGTTGTCGGTGAGCTAGTCTCCACCCGCTTGCCGAAGTCCACACCTCCCGGTACCTTCCGGCCGGGCAGGGCCGCGGAGGAAATCCATGAGCATCGAATTCCTGTTAACGTCGCTGATCATCGTGGCCTCGCCCGGCACCGGCGTCCTCTACACGCTGAGCGCCGGCCTCTCGCGCGGCGCACGCGCCGCTGTCGTCGCCGCATTCGCCTGCACGTTGGGCATCATCCCGCATATGGCGGCCGCCATCACTGGCCTCGCCGCTGTGCTGCACACCAGCGCCGTCGCCTTCGAGACGCTGAAATATCTCGGCGTCGCCTACCTGCTCTACATGGCTTGGAACACGTTGAAGGAGAAGGGCGGGTTGAGCATCGACGAGGACGCCGCGCCGCGCTCGACCGCCAGGACGATCACCGCTGGCATCCTGGTCAACGTGCTGAACCCGAAACTGTCGATCTTCTTCTTCGCCTTCCTGCCGCAATTCGTCAGCACCACCGAGCCGCATGCGCTGCCCAGAATGCTGGAGCTCTCCGGCGTCTTCATGCTGATGACCTTCGTCGTCTTCGCCGTCTATGGCGTCTTCGCGGCCTCGGTGCGCAGCCACATCGTGTCGCGGCCGAAGGTGTTGACCTGGATGCGCCGCAGCTTCGCCGCTGCCTTCGTCATGCTTGGCGCCAAGCTGGCTGTGGCGGATCGCTAGCTCCCTGATCCATTCGCCGTTTCGGAAGCCTCGTCGCTTCCGGAGCCCGCCGCAACTCTAACGCCCAGGCGCCAGGCCGAGGGCGGTACGCCGATCATCTTCTTGAAGGCCTGGCTGAAAGCCGCTTCGGATTCGTA
>NZ_RZSB01000518.1:0-4295 GCF_004023285.1 Mesorhizobium sp. M2A.F.Ca.ET.067.02.1.1 | reverse complement strand
TCCTTCTCGGCGAGCACTACCAGCTTCTGCCCTGGCTGGGTGCGGCCATCATCACCGCCGGTGTGTTCATCACCACGAAGGCGCAAAGCCAAAACGGCGCGCCTGCGTCGGTCCGGATCGAGCCGGCGTCGTCCCGCAGCTAATCCTCTTTGCTCGCGGCGCATGTCCTTATCCCGAAACCGGTTCCCATTTTCGGGAGACATGCTTTAAGCTCGCCTTGACGCTGTTCCAGACAGAGAACAACTACGCATCTTTCGTGAGATTGCTTTCGGCGAAAAAGGAGAAAGCCATGGCCAACGCGGAAGGTCCGGTCAGCGTCGCGGATTTCCGCGCCGCCATGCGGCTCATCGTCGGCAATGTCAGCGTCATCACCGCCGGCGTCGGCGACGACCGTACCGGCCTTGTCGTCATCTCGGTGGTGTCGCTGTCGGCGGAACCGCCGAAGGTGATCGCCTGCGTCAACCGCTCCTCGTCGACCTGGCCGGTCGTCGAGCGCTACCGGCATTTCGGCGTCAACTCGCTCGGGCCTCAGCACCAGCGGGTGGCCGAGCGCTTCTCCGGCTTCGGCGGCATCAAGGGCAAGGACCGCTATGAGGGTGCCGAATGGACGACGCTGAAGACCGGCGCATCGTTGCTCACCGATGCGGTGGCCGCGTTCGACTGCAGCCTCGACGAGATGATCGACCGCGGCGCGCATTCGATCGTCATCGGTTCGGTCGAAGCTGTCAGAATCCAGGACGCTGGGCAGGCTCTGATCTACTGGCGGGGCGGCTATCGGCCGTTGGAAGCCTGAGGTCTGACGCGATCAGACCGAGGCTTTCTCTGCCAGCACCATGTAGTTGACGTCCATGTCCTTCGAGCGCTGCCAGCGGTCGGCCAGCGGATGATAGATGACGCCGGTGCGGTCGATCACCGTGAGCCCGGCGGCGCCCAGCGCCTTTTCCAATTCGTCCGGCCGCACGAGCTTGCCGAACTGATGCGTGCCGCGCGGCAGCCAGCGCAGCACATATTCTGCGCCGATGATGGCAAGGCCGAGCGCCTTCAGCGTGCGGTTGATCGTGGCGACGAACATGATGCCGCCCGGGCGGACCATCTGGCCGCATTTGGCGACGAACAGGTCGACATCGGCGACATGCTCGACCACTTCCATGTTGAGGATGACATCGAAGGTCTCGCCGGCGTCCGCCAGTTCCTCGGCCGTCGCGGCGCGATAGTCGATGCCGACACCGGCTTCCGCCGCATGCAGCTTGGCCACTTCGATGTTCGTCGCCGAAGCGTCGGCGCCGACCACTTCGGCGCCAAGCCGGGCCATCGGCTCGCACAGCAAGCCGCCGCCGCAGCCGATGTCCAGGAAGCGCAGGCCCTCGAAAGGCCGCGCCGCGCGCGGATCGCGGCCGAAACGCGCCGCTACCTGGTCGCGGATATAGGCAAGCCGAACCGGATTGAACTTGTGCAGCGGACGGAACTTGCCGTTCGGGTTCCACCATTCGGCGGCAAGGGCGGAAAAGCGTTCGACTTCTCCGGCATCGATGGTCGATCGGCGGGGCTCTGGCATAGGCGGGTCTCCAGCGCATGACCCCGAAAATCGGAATCGATTTTCGGAAAAGGATCATGCGCAAAGTCAAACTGCTACAGCGTCCTTTGCGCGTCCGAGAGGACGCGCGGCGCTGTAGAGCGTTAGGAAGTCGGGCCCTTGGCGCCAAAAGTCAAGGCAGGGTTTTTCGGCTGCCGCCATGCGCGCCCCGGCAACCCTGCGGCGCGGCCCGGCGTTCTGTCAGCACATGGCAGCTGACTTGCCGCGCGTCGAAACAAAGCGGAATGAAGAACGAATACAGGACAGCCGGCACCGGCAGGAGGATCAAAAATGCGCATCGAGACTTCGATCCTTTGGCGCCGGCTCGACCAGGAAGGCCACGATGCCTGCCTGCTCGGCGAGACGGATGATGGTTGGTGTCTCAAGGGACATGCCCTCTTCGTCCATGACGGCAAGTCGTCCAGCCTTGCCTATGAGGTGAGTTGTGATTCCGGCTGGCGCACGCGCGCGGCGCGGGTCGACGGCTTTGTCGCGCTGCAGGAGTTGCGCTTTGAGATCGAGCGCCGGGCCGACGGCCAATGGCTGCTCAACGGCAAGGGCCAGGCGGAGGCAGCCGGCCTTGTCGACATCGACCTCGGTTTCACACCCGCCACCAATCTTCTGCCGATCCGCCGCCTCGATCTTGGCCCCGGCAAGACGACGCCCGCCCCAGCCGCCTATCTGGCTTTTCCCCAGCTCGAGCTTGTGCGCCTCGATCAGACCTATCGTCGGCTCGACGAAAGCCGCTACGCCTACGCCGCGCCCATGTTCGGTTATGAGGGCGTGCTGACGGTTTCGTTGGCCGGCTTCGTTGTCGATTATCCAAGCCTGTGGCGAAGCGCTGCCTGAGCAAGTTGCGCGATCAGCGCGACAGCGCAATCTCGGCATGGCTCATGACAACGCTGGCGGGCTCGATCGCCTGCATGGCCTCGCTGTCGCCGATCTCGGCTATAATGCGGTCTGCCGCCGCCTGGGCCTGATCCAGGCTCTGCCAGCGCACGACATCCACCCAGGTGCCATCCTCACGCTTCCCTAGGTGACGGGCAAGAAAGCCCGGCTGCCGGGCGAGCCAGTCGGTCATGACCCGGTTGTTGGCGACAAAGCCGGCTTCGGTGCCGGGCTTGAGGCGGAAGGTGACGATTTCCAGGGTTTCGGTCATGAGAAGCTCCAAAGGCCGGGTTTCGGCAGTCTATGGCATGATCGGCGACAGAAATCCGTCAGGATGAGCGTCGTCGGGGCGGCTATAGGCTCGCTCGCTTGCGAAGCCTTGTTGTTTTGGCTAAGGAGGCCGCGCATTTCCGCGCCTGGCTTAACCCCTGGCGTTTCCTTCGGTTCCGGCCGTGCGCCGGCTTCAGTCAAAGGCATTTCGCTTCCATGGCGCGTATCGTGATGAAATTCGGCGGAACCTCGGTCGCCGACATCGCCCGCATCCGCAATGTGGCGCGCCATGTCAAACGCGAGGTCGATGCCGGCCATGAGGTGGCGGTCGTGGTTTCGGCCATGGCCGGCAAGACCAACGAACTGGTCGCCTGGACCCGCGAGGCCTCGCCGATGCATGACGCGCGCGAATATGACGCGGTCGTCGCCTCGGGCGAACAGGTCACCGCCGGCCTGTTGGCGATCACGCTGCAGAGCATGGGGGTGCACGCCCGCTCGTGGCAGGGCTGGCAGATCCCGATCAAGACCGACAATGCGCATGGCGCGGCGCGCATCCTCGACATCGACGGCGCCTTCCTGATCAAGCGCTTCGGCGAGGGCCAGGTGGCGGTCATCGCCGGTTTCCAGGGCATCGGGCCGGACAACCGCATCGCCACCCTCGGCCGCGGCGGCTCCGATACAAGCGCCGTCGCGATCGCGGCGGCGGTGAAGGCCGACCGCTGCGACATCTATACCGATGTCGACGGCGTCTACACCACCGATCCGCGCATCGAGCCGAAAGCCCGGCGTCTGGCCAAGATTTCCTTCGAGGAAATGCTCGAAATGGCTTCGCTTGGCGCCAAGGTTCTGCAGGTGCGCTCGGTGGAGCTTGCCATGGTACACAGGGTGCGTACCTTCGTGCGGTCGTCCTTCGACGATCCCGATGCGCCCGGAATGGGGGATTTACTCAATCCGCCCGGAACGCTTATTTGCGACGAGGAAGAGATCGTGGAACAGCAGGTCGTCACCGGAATTGCCTACGCCAAGGACGAAGCGCAGATTTCGCTGCGCCGCGTCGGCGACCGTCCAGGCGTCGCCGCCGGCATTTTCGGCCCGTTGGCCGAGGCCAACATCAATGTCGACATGATCGTCCAGAACATTTCCGAGGACGGCAAGTTCACCGACATGACCTTCACGGTGCCGTCGGGCGATGTCGACAAGGCGCTTGCCGTGCTGGACAAGCTGAAAGCCGAAGTCGGTTACGATGTCGTGCAGTCGGAAGCCGGCATGTCGAAGGTCTCGGTCATCGGCATCGGCATGAGGAGCCATGCCGGCGTCGCCGCCACCGCCTTCAAGGCGCTGGCCGACAAGGCGATCAACATCCGCGCCATCACCACTTCCGAGATCAAAATCTCGATACTGATCGATGGTCCCTATACGGAACTTGCAGTTCGTACTTTGCATTCCGTCTACGGTCTGGATAAGCAATAGCAAGAACTGAGTCAGTTGTTGCGTGAACGCCGGCCGCGGGAGAAACTGCGGCGGGCGAAATGCCCATTGGAGAACAAGCCGCGATGCGTGATAC
>NZ_RZSB01000517.1:0-4313 GCF_004023285.1 Mesorhizobium sp. M2A.F.Ca.ET.067.02.1.1 | reverse complement strand
GTCCGGGACCGCTGGTCAGCGCGGTTGCCGGCCGGGGGGCGGCTTTCCCAATTCCTGTCACGGTGGTGCCGCAGAATCTGTCGGATGAGGAGATCGACAGCCTCGCCTGAGATGTGCTGATATTCAGGTGAGGCCGGTCTGCGAACGGCCTGACCTGAATCTCAACACATCTCAAGTGGATGAGGGTCGAAAACATTCCGCCAGCCAGCCGTTCCAGCGACGCGTTTCGCTTGAATGTCCAGCCGATAGAGCCTATTTAGAATTATTCCAAACTATCGGCCCGGGAAGGGCCTGGAGATACCCATGTTCATCCAGACCGAATCGACGCCGAACCCGGCCACGCTGAAATTCCTGCCGGGCAAGGAAGTGTTACGCGAAGGCACAGCCGATTTCCGCAACGCCGAAGCCGCGGCGGAGGCCTCGCCGCTAGCCGGCCGTCTGTTCGAGATCCCGGGCGTCACCGGCGTTTTCTTCGGCTATGACTTCATCACCGTGACCAAGGACGGCCCGGACTGGCAGCATCTGAAGCCGGCCATCCTCGGTGCCATCATGGAACATTTCATGTCCGGCGCGCCGGTCATGGCCTCGGTCGCTCCGGCGAGCGAAGCCGGCGGGACCGGCGAGTTCTACGACAAGGCCGACGAGGAGCTGGTGCTGACCATCAAGGAACTGCTCGACACGCGCGTGCGTCCCGCGGTTGCCCAGGACGGCGGCGACATCACCTTCCGCGGCTTCGAGAACGGCACCGTGTTCCTGCACATGAAGGGCGCCTGTGCCGGCTGCCCGTCGTCGACCGCAACGCTGAAGCACGGCATCCAGAACCTGCTTCGCCACTTCGTTCCGGAGGTCCAGCAGGTCGAGCAGGTCGCCTGACGCCCATTGATAGTTCTACCCTGCTGACCATCTGCTTCGGTTTTCTGCGCTTCCGGTGCCACGTACTTAAACGTACGCTCCGCTCCGGTTCTCGAAAACCAAACCATATGGATTCAGCAGGACGAACTCTCAAAAGGGCGTCGAGCCGCACCACCCAAAAAACAAAAAACCGGGCCCCAACAGCCCGGCTTTCTGTTTTCAGGACGTCTTGTTGTTGCCTAGACGGTCCGCCTGCGAAACTCTTTAGTTGACCATGATCTTTCCCGAAAACCGGCTTCCACTTTTCGGGATCATGGTCCTTACATCACGATGACCTTGGCGCCGACCGACGTGCGGTCGTAGAGGTCGATAATGTCCTGGTTCATCAGCCGGATGCAGCCCGACGACATCGCTTTGCCGATCGAGAACCATTCCGGGCTGCCATGCAGGCGGTAACCCATGTCGCCGCCCTTGTTGAAGAGGTACATGGCGCGCGCGCCGAGCGGGTTCTTCAGGCCCGGTTCCATGCCGCCGGCGAACTTGGCGAGCTCAGGCTGGCGCTTGATCATCTGCGAAGGCGGCGTCCAGGTCGGCCATTCGCGCTTCAGCGCGATGTGGGCGGTGCCGTGCCACTCGAAACCCTCGCGGCCGACGCCGATGCCGTAACGCATCGCCATGCCGTCGCCCTCGATGAAGTAGAGGAACTTGTTCTGGGTATCGACAATGATGGTGCCCGGCTTTTCCGAAGTGTCATAGCGCACTTCCTGGCGGTGGTACCTGGCGGGGACCTTCTCGATCGGGATGCGCGGCAGCTGATAGCCGGCATCGGTCATCGCGCCATAGTTGTTGGTGAACAACTGCCCGCCGATGGTGCTGCAGCCGCTGACCGCGGTCGACAGCGCAAGGGCGGCGAGGATTGCAAACGACTTCAAGCGCATGAAAAGGTCCGACGCCCTGTCTCTGTATCAGCGGCACGAGTCGGCCGCTTTCTTGCCATCATTCATGCTGGCATTTCTTTTGCTTGCCAAGCGCGCACTGCCTATATGCAAGGCCTTACCTGACGGTAGATGCCGAACTGCGGCATTTCCGCAACAGGCCTCACAGGATTGTGAAACAAAATCAATGAGGCGGCTTCAAGGGCCGCCAGGGACTCGAGGAGAGCGCCATGAATGTCGGAGACGCCGCCGAACGTTCCGGCCTGCCGGCCAAGACGATCCGCTACTATGAGGAGATCGGACTGATCCGTCCGGCGCGGGCCGACAATGGCTATCGCGATTATTCCGGCGAGGATATCCACCGGCTCGCCTTCCTGCGCCGCGCGCGCAATCTCGGCTTCTCAATCGACGATTGCAGGCAGCTTATGGCGCTCTATCAGGACCGCGACCGCGCCAGCCACGACGTGCGCGAGATCGCCGCCGCCCATGTCAGGGCGATCGAGGAAAAGGTGCGCGAATTGCAGTCGATGCGCTCGACGCTGCAAAAGCTGATCCACGCCTGCCACGGCGACGACCGGCCGGACTGCCCGATCCTGGACGACATGGCGGGCGCGGCCTGAGGTCCGAGGTCCGTCAGCGCTTCCAGAAATCGCGGTGCGGGGCGAGTAGCTCCTCCGCGATTTCGGGGAACGGACCAAAGACCTCGATCTTCTTCTGGCCGGAAGCGAAAACGGTGCGCGAGGCGAGGTTCATCGTCGGATTCTCCTCGTGATCGCCGGTGAGCGCCAGCAGATCGGTTTCCTCGTAGCCGTAGACCAGCCGCCCGATATTGGCCCAATACATCGTTCCCGCGCACATCGCGCAAGGCTCGCCGGTCGTGACCAGCGTGCATTGCCACAGGAACTCCGGCTCATAGGCCGCCGCCGCGCGGCGGGCGAGCTCGGTCTCGGCATGGCGGACGGTGTCGAGATTGCCCTGGCGCATCAGCACCTGATCGTCGGGTCCAACCAGCACGGAACCGAAAGGATGATGCCCATGCGCCGCCGCCTCGCGCGCGACGGCGTCGGCGGACCGAAGGTGGGCGAGCATCTGATCACGGGTCATGGGGAAATCCTCTCACGGCGAGATTGCTGCCGAGGCATATGATTAGCAAGAACTTCTCTTCGCTTGCGCCGCCATTTCGAGCGAGCGCTTGCAAGGACCCCTATCCATCCGGGCGTTGGGGTTTCATCACGCTGGCTTTTGTCCATCTTCGCCGCCATCATGGGCCATTGGGCATCCAGGAAGATATCGAACGCGTCGAGCAGCACATCCGCGAGATTGAACAGCGGATAGAGCGCCAGCGCGGGGTGATCACCCAAGCCGAGGAAAGCGGCTTGCCGACGGACGGCCCGCGCAACTTCCTGTGGTTCCTGAAGGAAACGCGGAGCCTGAGCCGGGATCACCTCGCCAGGCTTCTGGCGGACGAGTTTCGGGCGAAGGATTCGCAGTAACGGTGTGGCAGCCTTCATCCCCAAGGGCTGAGCCGCAAACCCGTTAGCCATACAATGCGCGACAGTCCGCAGGTGCGTCTGCTCGGCTTTCCCAACTATAATCGCAAAGGACGCTAGTTGGCCCGAATGCGATAGTCGCGAGGTGCCACTACAAGCTGGAAGCGTTCGCTCGCAGCCGTCGAAGAAAGAGCCGCATTGTGTCGAGCGCCACGGCCTCTACAAGTGCGGCGCTTGCCGTTCGCCGCCAGGGAACAGTTTCCCGCGTCGCGAGTTTCTAGAGCTAGGCGGACGCGCGTCCCGATTTGAAGGCTGCCATCGTGATGCACCGAATCGAAGACACCAAAAAGCTTGCTAAGGAAGTCTATCAGCGGGAATGGGAAAGCCTGGTCCGCATCAAGGAAACTCAAGAACTCATAGAGACCAACCGCCGGCTCACAGAGAGGTCCCGCGAACTGTCAGCCATGCTCTTGGCAGGGCTGGCAACCGGATTTGATATCCAAGAGTAGGGTGGTTCAAATATATAATCGCCCGCCCACAGGGGTTCAAACCGTGAACAAAATCTGGCATGGTGTCCCCCATGCCCATCGTTTCCCCGATTACCCTCAACCCCTTGATCGACGGCCGCCAGTCGGAGCGCGCCATGCTGGTGCGGCGTGGCGTGCAGCGGCTGCTCCGCGAAATGGGCGCGCATGTGCTGCCGGAGCTGTCTTTGGCCACCGGCCGGCGCGCCGATCTCGTCGCGCTGACAAGACAAGGCGACATCTGGATCATCGAGATCAAATCCTCGATCGAGGATTTCCGCGTCGACCGCAAATGGCCCGACTACCGGCTCCATTCCGACCGCTTCTTCTTCGCCACCCATCCCGGCGTTCAGCAGGATATCTTTCCCGAGGAATGCGGCTTCATCCTTTCCGACGGCTATGGCGCGGAGATCCTGCGCGATGCGCCGGAGCACCGCATGGCGGGGGCAACGCGCAAGGCGCTGATGCTGCGGATCGCGCAGGATCTCCGCGCCATAGCCGTCGGAAAGGAT
>NZ_RZSB01000516.1:0-4315 GCF_004023285.1 Mesorhizobium sp. M2A.F.Ca.ET.067.02.1.1 | reverse complement strand
GGCGAAGGATCGCTGCCTATACCTTGCAGGCACTCAGCTCTTGTTGCGGATCTGCGTCAGCGTGCGGGTCGGCGTGATCGCTTCGGGATCGAGCTTGATCTCGACGATCGCCGGCTTGCCGCTGGCCAGCGCGCGTTCGAAGGCCGGCGCGAAGTCGGTGGTCTTTTCCACCGTCTCGCCATGGCCGCCATAGGCGCGGGCGAGCGCCGCGAAATTCGGGTTCTTGAGTTCGGTGGCGACGACGCGGCTCGGATATTCCCGCTCCTGATGCATGCGGATCGTGCCGTAAATGCCGTTGTTGACGACGATGACGATGATCGGAAGGTCGTACTGAACAGCGGTCGCGAACTCCTGGCCGTTCATCAGGAAGCAGCCGTCGCCGGCGAAGGCTATCACGGTGCGATCCGGGAACAGTGACTTGGCGGCGACGGCCGCGGGCGTGCCGTAGCCCATCGAGCCGGAAGTAGGCGCCGCCTGCGTGCCGAAGCGGCGGGTGCGGTAGAAGCGATGCACCCAGGTGGCGTAGTTGCCGGCGC
Organism: Mesorhizobium sp. M2A.F.Ca.ET.067.02.1.1; assembly: GCF_004023285.1. Classification (NCBI taxonomy): domain Bacteria; kingdom Pseudomonadati; phylum Pseudomonadota; class Alphaproteobacteria; order Hyphomicrobiales; family Phyllobacteriaceae; genus Mesorhizobium; species Mesorhizobium sp. M2A.F.Ca.ET.067.02.1.1. The sequence goes on along the minus strand of NZ_RZSB01000516.1, from coordinate 3,779 downwards.
CGTTGGTGAGGATGGCGTCTTCCGGCAGGACCTTTCCAAGATGCTCGATGATCGGGCCCATCTGCACGGCGCCTGGGCCGGTCTGAGGGGGCGTCGACCATTCGAGATAGGCGGCATGCGCCTTTTCCACCTCGGCCGCCCAGGAAGGGCTGGCGGCGGGCTTGCATTTGGCGAAGGCCTCGACGAAAGCGGCGGGCGAGGCATTGATCGCAATCGTCGGCCGGTAGACGCGGCCAAGCTCGCCGGCGTCGGCATGGACATGCACCAGCGCCTGGTCGGGGTAGGGGCTTTTCAACAGCGTGTAGTCGGAAGACGGCATCTCGCCCAGGCGGCCGCCGATCAAAAGCACGACGTCGGCCTGCTTGATCCGCTCCGCGAGCTTGGGATTGATGCCGATGCCGACATCGCCGGCGTAATTCGGATGGAGATGGTCGAACAGCATCTGACGGCGGAAGGAGCAGCCGACCGGCAGCGACCACGTCTCGGCGATCACGCGCATCTGCGCCACGGCTTCCTCGTTCCAGCGCGTGCCGCCGAGGATGACGAAGGGACGCTTGGCGTTGGCGAGCAGCATTTGCGCCGCATCGAGCTCGGCTTCGCCGGGACGCGTCTCGACCGGCGTGTGCGGAAGGGCTGCCGGAGCCTCGACCTCGCTGGTCAGCATGTCCTCGGGCAGCGAGATGACCACAGGGCCGGGGCGTCCTGACGTCGCGACCGAGAAAGCGCGGGTGACGAATTCGGGAATGCGCGTGGCATCGTCGATCTCGACCACCCATTTGGCGATGTCGCCGAAGAAACGCTTGTAGTCGACCTCCTGGAAGGCCTCGCGTTCCTTGGCGTGGCTGGCGACCTGGCCGATGAACAGGATCATCGGCACCGAATCCTGCATGGCGATGTGGACGCCTGCCGAGGCGTTGGTGGCGCCGGGGCCGCGGGTGACGAAGCAGATGCCGGGATTGCCGGTCAACCGTCCCTGGCAGTCGGCCATCATCGCGGCACCGCCCTCCTGGCGGCAGACGATGGTGCGGATCGAGGAGTCATGCAGCGCGTCGAGCACCGCGAGATAGGATTCGCCCGGAACGCAGAAGATGCGGTCGGTGCCGTTCGCCTCGAGCGCCTCGACGATCAGTTGTCCGCCGGTCTTCATTTTGCTTTCTCCAATTCGGCAAGGATTTCTGCGGTGTGCTCGCCAAGGCGCGGCGAGGGGCGCTCATAGACGAGCGGTGTGCCCGACATCACCATCGGCGCGCGCACCGAGGGCAGGCGGTTGCCATGGCCGTCGTCAAGGTCGAGCCGCATCCCGCGCGCGATGGTCTGCGGGTCGGCGAACATCTGGCCGATCGTGTTGATCGGGCTCGCCGGCACTCCGGCAGCCTCCAGCTTCGCCAGCAGCGGATCGCGGTCGAATGTAGCCAGCCTCTCGATAATCGTCTCACGCAACCTTGCGCGGTTGGCGACCCGCGCGGGGTTGGTGGCGAAATCCGGATTAGCGGGCAGATCGGCGAGACCGACCACGGCGCAGAACTTGCCGAACTGGCCGTCATTGCCGACAGCCAGGATAATGTGGCCATCCTTCACCGGCAGCACTTCATAGGGCGCTATGTTCATATGCGCATTGCCCATCTGCACCGGCGACTTGCCGGAGACCAGATAGTTGAGGTTCTGGTTGCCGAGCGCCGAGATCTGGCTGTCATAAAGAGCCATGTCGATGTGCTGGCCCTCGCCGGTCCTTTCGGCATGGCGAAGCGCGGCCTGGATGGCGATCACCGAATAGAGGCCGGTAAAGAGGTCGGAGATGGCGACGCCGGCCTTCTGCGGCTCGCGGCCCGGCTCGCCGGTGATCGACATCATGCCAGCCATGGCCTGGATGATGAAATCGTAGCCGGCGCGGGGCGCATAGGGACCGTCCTGGCCGAAGCCGGTGATCGAGCAATAGACGAGGCGCGGATTGATCGCCTTCAGGCTTTCATAATCGAGGCCGTATTTCTTGAGGCCGCCGAGCTTGAAGTTCTCGATCAGCACATCGGCGGTGGCGACCAGCTTGCGCAGCGTCTCGGCGCCTTCGGACTGGGAGAAATCGATGGCGATCGAACGCTTGCCGCGATTGCAGGAATGGTAGTAGGCGGCCGAGAGGTTCTCGCCGTCATGGCTCATGACGAAGGGCGGGCCCCATTTGCGGGTATCGTCGCCGCCGTCCGGGCTCTCGACCTTGATGACGTCGGCGCCGAGGTCGGCCAGCAATTGCCCGGCCCAGGGGCCGGCCAGGATGCGGGCAAGCTCTATAACGCGGATGCCTTTCAGCGGGGGTTCGGCCATGGATCACCGTGTTCTAACGAAAGGCAGCCTCTAGCAACCCGCACCGGTCGTGTCACGACCCATGCAGTAGGCCAAGCCGGATCAGGGTTTCAGCACGCCGTCAGCCCAGGCGGCGAAATCGTTCATGACGGTGTCGCGGTTGATCTCGTTCAGGCTTTCATGGCGGGTTTCCGGGTAAACCTTTGAAACCAGATTCGAAAAGCCCATCGCTTGCATGCGCTTTGCCAAATGATGGACGGCCTTGCCGTAGTCCGACGCGGGATCCTTCTCGCCACCGATGAGATTGACGGGTAGGTCGCGGCGCACGGCTGCGAAACTTGAATCCTTGCCGGCGTGCTGCGCCATGTTGACGACATCGCGCCACATCGAGATCGAGGCGTCCCAGCCGCAGAGCGGGTCGACGACATATTTGTCGACCTCGGCAGGGTCGCGCGACAGCCAGTCGAACAGGGTTCGGTGGTTGGGCACTGCCTTGCCCCAGGCCTGGAAGGTGAGCTTGGGCAGGAGGCGCGACGGCACGTCGGAGCCCAGCCGCATCCGCTCCCAGCCGAGGATGAGCAGCGCCAACTGGCCGAGAAGCCCTTGCGAGAAATTGCCGTTCCAGATCGCGGCGGCGCGGACGCGCTGCGAATGGCGCAGCACGAAGTTCAGAGCGATCGAGGCGCCCAACGAATGCCCGAAAACGATCACCGGCAGTCCCGGGTGCTCTTTCGCGATCAGGTCGTGAACGGCGTCAACATCGGCGATCACCTTGGCGATGCCGTCGCTGTCCGCGAACTTGCCGATCGGCGCGTCGGGCGCTTTCGTCGCGCCATGACCGCGGTGATCGTGGGCATAGACATGGAAACCGCGCGGCGCGAGGTAGTCGGCAAAGCGGGCGTAGCGCGCAGCATGCTCGGCCAGACCATGGTTGATCTGCACCATGGCGCGTGGCTTCGCCTCAGCGTGTTTCACATAGAGGTTGAGCTCGGCCCCGGTCGGTGAGGCCAGGCTGGTTTGCTTGTCAAATGGCATGTCTCGCTCCCTCGGCGACTGTTGGGCGAGGGCGCCACATACGTCAAGTGGATGGGCGGCTTGCGGACACGCCGATGGAGCGCTCAGCTGGGGATTGTTCTTCGCACGGTGAAAAAAGATCGCAATTCTGACACGCCGGCTGTTCTAGTGTGACGAATCCAACACGGATCAATGATCGCCGGGAGAGCGGGAATGCGGGTTTGGGCATTGTGGGGTTCGATGGTGCTGGCTCTGGTCGGCGCCGGCGCGGCGCATGCCGACGTGAAGATGAGCGGAACTTTCGTGGCCGACAGCGCCTGTCCGGCGACGCAGGCGATCAAGAACGGTAAGAACCCCGGCAACATCTCGACCGAAGCAGGCAAGTCCTACGATCTTCTTGCCGGCAACAAGGACGAGCCGACCCATTATCTCATCCAGGTGCCGGGCGCCGACCCCGAGCGGCGCTGGGT
>NZ_RZSB01000515.1:0-4321 GCF_004023285.1 Mesorhizobium sp. M2A.F.Ca.ET.067.02.1.1 | reverse complement strand
GCGGCGCAAGGCTGGTTGCCTGAGCGGCAGCCGACCGAACCTTCTCCTCCAGCGCCTCGGTCTCGGCGGCGAGGCCGGCGTCGTCCGGCAGGAGGCGGCGCAGGCGCCGGGCGAAGGGCAGCGCCCGTCGCGGCTCACCTGGCAGACGCTCGACCAGCTCGCGCAGGATGCCAAGCTCGACGATCTCCACCTCGCTGGCGATGGCCTGTCGCCAGGCTTCATAGTCGAAGCAGCGCTCGAGCGAGAGGTCGGCGAGAAAGCCGCCGCGGATCGAGACCAGGACGGCTTCAAGCTCCTCGGTCGAGTGTGACGAAAGGTCAGCCTTCACCAGCGGCGCCAGCTGCGCATAGTCCGTCGCGATGTTGAGTACGACGGCGTTGCGGTCGGCGCTCAAAGCGGATTCGTCGGTGCCCAGCACCTGGCGGATCTTGGAGAGGCTCCAGCGCAAGGCGCCGCGCGGGTCGTCGGGAATGTCCCAGAATATCTCGCATAACCGCTCGCGCTGATGCTGCCTGCCGGTGACGCCGAGGTAAGCGAGCAGCGCCCGCGTCTTGCGCGACGGCGGCAGGTCCAGCGGCTGGCCGTCGCGCGTGACCTGAAAATCGCCAAGCACGCGCAGTTCCAGCCTGTGCTGAGGGCCGTTCATGCGTTCACGCGCTTGTCGATCGCCATGGTCCCCTTCGGCCGAGGCCGCCGCTGCGAAGGGCAGCCAATAGCAAAAATGGCTAATTTAGGAAAGCTTGGCGGTTCAAGGCAGCAGCAGCTTCAATCGTGAGAGCCTGAGGCGCGCCAGGCGCCGCGCCGGGTTGTGAAAGGCTTCCAGGCCGGCCTCGACCAGGAAGGCCAAGGTCATCAACTCGATCAGGAATTCGTCGGCCGCGTCGAAAGTGGCGCGTGAGCCGGCAGCGAGATGCTTGAGCGGAGCGCGAGCTTCCTCGACCGCGTCGGCGCTGCCGGTGTCGATCAACGCTTCGAGCCTGGTGAAGCAGTCCATGTCGATTCTCTCCGCCCCGCCAAGGCGATAGATCGACTTGGCGGCGGAGACATCCACATATGTTAAGCGAGCTGCTTTGGGCCTGCTCACGCCTTGGATCGAACCGCCCTTGGCTTGAGGACCGTTGCCAGCACGACACCGACGACAATGAAGGCGGCGCCAAGCAAATCGTAGTCATGCAGGCTCTCGCCGAGCAGCAGATAGGCGAGGATGGCGACGAACAGCGTCTGCAGATAGAGCAGCATGCTTGCCCGGCTGGCGCCCAGCGTCTCGACGCTCTTGTTGTAGAGATAATACATCAGCGCACCGCCGGGGCCGGCCAGATAAGCGAGCGCGAGCAGGCCCTTGCCATTCAGGGCGGAGCGCTCGTCGTTGAATATCTCCCAGAGATGGAACGGCAGCGCCACCAGCGCGCCGGCGCCGAGCAGGAGGACCACCAATGGCAGAAGCTCGAGGCCGAATTTGGAGCGGCGCAGCAGCACCGTGTAGAGCGCCCAGCAGAAGGCGCTGCCGACGATCCACAATTCGCCGATGTTGAAGCGCAGTTGCACCAGCGCGCCGATATTGCCATGCGCGACGATGACCAGCATGCCGGCAAGTGCTGCAACCGCGCCGAGCGCTTTCCAGAGGCCGAGCGGTTCGCCCAGCACCAGGCGCGCCAGCACCATGGTCATGATCGGCGACATCGCCATGATGATGCCGGCCGTGGTCGCGTCAGTGTCGTTCAGTCCACGGTAGATCATGCCCTGGCAAAATGTCAGGCCGATCGCGCCGACGGCGACGATCTCAAGGGGGCGGGATTTGAGAAGCGCCAGCATGGCGCCGTGATGGCGGTGCACGATCGGCAACAGGATGGCGCAGGCGAGCAAGAGCCGCCAGAAGCACAACCCCCAGGGCGGCATTTCCGGCGCCACCCATTTGGCCGCGATATAGACGCCGGCCGAAAGCAGCCAGCACAAGACGGCGGTCGGATAACCGCCTAGCGAGGGTATCGAGATCGCGGCAGGTTGCTCCGCCGGATGCGCTATCGGTATCGCCTGCATCGCATGCCCCCGTTCGAGAACGTCAGCCCAGACGTAAGCGGCAGTCTACCTCATCCCGGGCTTGTTCCCTATGGCCGGCGATGGAGGGGCACCGTCCAACGATCAGTGCGGTGTGTCGCTCGCCGGGTGCAACAAATCCCAGGCCGAGCCGACGCGACCATTGAACTGCGTTGCGAAGCGTTCGGCCTCGGTGCCTTCGAGGCCGTCGTCGACAAGCGCCTCGATGCTTCGGCGCAGCAGAGCGAGTTGCATCCGCCGCGCATGACTCCTGTCGGTTTCGCGCATGATGGCCGTGACGTGATAGGCCACGACCGGCTGGCCGAGACAGGAGAGAAGCGCTCCCGAGCCCGCCGTTGCCGCAGTGACTGCTTCCTCGATATTCATGCCGGCGCTCCTCATCAAAGATGCTGGGCGCCTCCCCGGCAGATGGCGGCGATAGCGCCGCTTCTTTTCTAATTCCGGCGTCGCGAGACCATCGCTCGCAGCCAGACTCAAGTATCCTCCAGAACAATATTGAAGGCGACCGGATAGTTAATTGATGGTTAACGCGAACGGTCGCATCTTGGACGTTCGGCCCCGTCAAAACACATCGGTCAGTGGCCGGGAATGTTGCGCTCGGCCGATGGCGCGAGGCTCTGCGAGCCAAGTACCGAAACCGGCGCGCCCTGAAGCACCCAGTCGGCGGCGATCTGGCCGATGACCGGGGCGAGCTGGATGCCGTAGCCGCCGGCGCCGGCGGCGGTGATCAGCGCCGGCTCCGAGACATCGATCGGCCCGACAAAGGGGCGATGGTCGGCGGTCACCGGGTAGAGGCCCGCCCAGCCCCGGCCGAGCCGCGCGCCAGGCAGGTCGGGCACGCGTTCCAGAAGCAGCTCGGCCAGATCGACCTTCGATTGCTCCTCGCACTGGTCGTTGTAATTGTCGGGGTCTTCCGGCGCGGTCGAATTCACCTTGTGGATCTCGGCGATCAGCTCGCCCGGTTTTTCGTGGCGGAAGTTGAGGCCGCTGCCTTCGCCGTTCACCAGGTCCATCACCATCGGCATGGTGTAGCCGAGCGGCTCGTCGAGATGGATGACGACGGCTTCGTGGCGCTCTGGCCAGATGTGCAGGCGCTGGCCGAAAAGTGTTGCGACCTGCGGCGCCCAGGCGCCGCCCGCATTGACCACGGCGTCGGCATCCACTGGGCCATGACTGGTCTCCAGCCTATAGCCGCCCGGCCGCCGTTCTACGCCAAGCAGCTTGCGGTACTGGCGGATCTCGCCGCCCTTGGCGCGTAGGATGCCAGCCAGGAAATTGCACATTTCATGCGGATCGAGGAAGCCGTTGTCGGGTCCGAACAACCCGCCTTCGAGGCCGTCGGGATTGATGTGCGGCACGAGGTCCCGGAGCTCGTTTGCGCGGACCAGGCGCGACCTTAAGCCCGCCTCGCCCTGGATCTCGACCGATCTCGCGAACAGCGCCATCTGCGCTTGCGTGCGCGCCAGCCGCAGATAGCCGATATGGTTGAAGCGTAGCCCCTCGCCCTCCCATTGGCGGAACCGGCGCAGCGAATGGACGCGCAGCAGGATCTCGAACGGATCGGTCAGCTGCGATCCGACGACGCCGACCGAGCGGCCGCTCGACCCCGAAGCGATCGACTGCGCTTCGAGCACCGTGACGCGCGCGCCCTGCTCGACGAGGTTGAGCGCCGTGCACATGCCCAGCGTGCCCGCGCCGATCACCACGACATGAGGAGAAGCTGTCATCTGTGGCCTGCCTTCAGGATTGCGCGGCGATGTCGCCCAGGGTCTCGTCGATCGCTTGAAGGATGGCGCCGGCATCCGCCTCGGTCATCGGCGTCGACAGCGCGAACAGGCCGTAGCTGGCGGAGAGCACGCCGCGGTCGAGCAGGCCCTTGTGGAAGGCGTCGAATTTTTTCCGCTCAGCCTGGCCGGGATAGATGGAGCGGTAATCGGTGACGGGATGCGAGGTGAAATGAACCTTGAACAGCGAGCCCAGGCCGACGCACTGGCCGGCAAGCCCATGCTTTTGGAATGAGGCGGTGACGCCCTGGCGCAGGAACGCGCCGAGGCGATCGAGATGGGCGAAGCTCTCTTTCGTCAGCGCCCGCATCGAGGCAAGGCCGGCGCGCATCGTCACCGGATTGGCGGTGAAGGTGCCGCCATGCGGAAGCGCCGGCTTGCCGGCGGTCGGATCGAACACCGCCATGACATCGGCGCGCCCGCCCACCGCCCCGACCGGAAAACCGCCGCCGATGATTTCTCCGAGCGCCGTCAGGCCCGGC
>NZ_RZSB01000514.1:0-4326 GCF_004023285.1 Mesorhizobium sp. M2A.F.Ca.ET.067.02.1.1 | reverse complement strand
GAATGGATGCAGGTGACATGGCCGGCGATCGCCGCCGTGGTGCAGCCGGTGCGCCAGATCGCCAGCGAGGCGATGAACCTTTTGTTTCGCAGGGTCGAAGGCGCGGTGGGACCACCCACGGCGCGGCTCGAACCCTGCCAGGTGTTGGAGCGGGAATCCGTTGGCTCGCCAGGCAACGGCCCGCATTCCGGGGGAGGAGACCGACAATAGCCCCCATTGTCGTGAACGGAAACTGCGCCGGCCCTGGCCAAGGCATCCGGCGCCAAAGATCGAACGGAGGATCGAATGACATCGCATTTCTTGAAGATAAATCGATTTACGCTTGCCGTCGGCGCCGCGCTTGCGTTTTCCGCCATCGGCGTCGCCAAGGCCGAAGACGGCGAATATGGCGTGCTGATGAAGACGCTGGCCAATCCGTTCTGGGGCGCGATGGCGCAGGGCGTCGAGGACGGCGCCAAACAAGCCGGGGTGAAATATTTCCAGCAAGCGGCAGAGAGCGACCAGGCGGCCGAGCCGCAGCTCAACCTCTGCAACACCATGCTGGAGCGCAAGCCGGTGGCGATGATCACCGCCGCCATCAACTCGACCAATCTTCTGCCTTGCCTTAAGTCGGCGCAGGACGCCGGCATCAAGATCGTCGACCTCGACAACAATCTCGACCAGGCGGTGCTCGACAAGGAAGGCGTCAAGGTGACCTTCCATATCGGCTCCGACAACATCGCCGCCGGCGCGCAGGGCGCCGAATATCTTGCAAGCAAGCTCGGTAAGGACGCCAAGGGGCCTGTGCTGGTCATCGAAGGCCTCTCCGGCAACATCACCGGCGAGAAGCGCGCCAAGGGCTTTGCCGACAAGCTGAAAGAGCTGGCGCCCGGGCTGGAGATCGTCGCCTCGCTGCCGGGCGACTGGGACCGCGGCAAGGCCGCCTCGATCGCCACCGACACGCTGACGGCGAATCCCGACTTGGTCGCCATCTTCTGCGCCAATGACGGCATGGCGCTCGGCGCGGTGGAGTCGGTCTATGCGGCCGGCAAGGGCCCGCAAGTAACGATCATCGGCGTCGACGGCAATGTCGATGCCGTGAAGTCGATCAAGGAAGGCCGCCTCAATGCCTCGGTGGCGCAGCTTCCCTACCTCGTCGGCAAGCAGGCGGTGGAGAACGTCAAGAAGGCGTTGGCGGGCGACAAGGTCAAGGACAGCATCGCGGTGCCTACGCTGGTGCTGACCAAGGACGTGATCGACGCCGGCAAGGAGCCGATGCTGCAGTATGTGAAGTAGGATGGAGAAAGGGAATAGGGCAGTAAGGGAGTAGGGCAGTAAGGGAAGGCAAAAGTTGCGCTTCTCAGGCCTGGCTCCTCTACTCCCTACTGCCCTACTGCCCTACTGCCTTACTCCCCTACTCCCCTACCCGAAGGGTGCAAAGACATGGCTTCTGAACAGCCCGGCTTCTGGGCTCGGGTGCAGCGCGCATCCGTTGAAAGGCTCCACATCAGGCTGGAGTCGCTGGTGGTGCTCCTGGCGCTGAGCACGGCGATGGCGCTGTTGTCGCCCTATTTTCTGTCGCTCAGCAATTTCCTCAACATCCTGCTTGCCACCTCGACGATCGGCGTGCTGGCGATCGCCGCTACCTTCGTCATCGGCTCGGGCGGGCTCGATCTGTCGCTCGGCTCGGTGATGGGGCTCGCCGGTGTCGCGGGCGCGTTCGTGGCCGTCAATCTCGGCTGGCCGTCGGTTCTGGCGGTGATCGCCTGCATCCTGGCCGGCGCGATCGCCGGCTACATCAACGGGCAACTGGTCACCCGCGCCTTCGTGCCGGCCTTCATCGTCACGCTCGGCATGCTGGGTCTGGCGCGCGGGCTGGCGCTGGTCATCTCGCAGGGCAGGGCGATCTACGGCCTGCCGCAGGAGATCGTCTATATAGGCCAGGGGCGGCCGTTCGGTATCCCGATGCCGGTGATCATCTTCGTGCTGACGGCGATCGTCGCGCATGCGGTGCTCGCCTATACACGCTTCGGCCGCCACACGCTGGCGCTGGGCGACAGCGAAGGCGCGGCGCGCGCCGCAGGCATCCGCGTCGAGCATCACCGCCGCATCATCTATACGCTCTCCGGCGCGCTTGCCGGCCTCGCTGGCCTGCTCTTCACCGCGCGCGTCAACGCCGGCGACCCGACGGCCGGCATCAACTACGAGCTTACCGCGATCACGGCGGCGATCATCGGCGGCACCAACCTGTTCGGCGGCCGCGCCTCGATCCTGGGCACCATGATCGGCGCGCTGATCATGGGTGTGCTGCAGAACGGGCTGACGCTGCTTGCGGTTCAATCCTACTACCAGCAGATGGGGATCGGCGCGGTGCTGATCCTCGCCGTGTTCATCGACCAATACCAGGTGCGGAAGGAGTCACGCGTATGACCCTGCTTTCGCTTCGCGGCATCCGCAAAAGTTTTGGCGCGGTCGACGTGCTGCACGGCGTCGACCTCTCGGTCGCAGCCGGCGAGGTGGTCGGGCTGGTCGGCGACAATGGAGCCGGCAAGTCGACGCTGATGAAGACCATCACCGGCATCTACCGTGCCGACACCGGCTCGATCGAGTTCGACGGCAAGGACATTCTTGCCCTCGACCCCGGACAGCGCCGCCAACTCGGCATCGAGATGATCTACCAGGATCTTTCGCTGGCCAAGCAGCAGGACGTGGCGTCCAACATCTTCCTTGGGCGCGAGCCGACGAAGAGGCTGTTCGGCCTGTTCCCCGGCTTCGTCGACAAAAGCGAGATGGATCGTCAGGCGTCCAAGATGATCGAGCGGCTGGGCGCGCATCTGCCGTCGATAAACCGTTCCGTTGGTTCGTTCTCCGGCGGCCAGCAGCAGACGGTGGCGATCGCGCGGGCGCTGACCTTCAACCCGAAGCTCGTCATCATGGATGAGCCGACGGCCGCACTTGCCGTACGCGAGGTGCAGAGCGTGCTCGATCTCATCCGGCGGCTGAAGTCGGAAGGCATCGCCGTAATCCTGATCTCGCACCGGCTGAACGACGTGCTGTCGGTCACCGACCGCATCGTGGTGTTGCGCCACGGCAGGGCGGATGCCGATCTCGTCACCGCCAACACCAACATGAGCGAAGTCGTCAGCCGCATCGTCGGCGGCGGCGACATTGCCGCCGCGGCGGCGCATGAACAACGAGGCTGACATGAACACGTTCGGACTGCACACTTTCGCCATCGCGCCGGTCTGGGACCTCGCCCGCATCGAGCCGCAGATGGACCGGCTGAAGGAGCTCGGCATCGGGTTGATGGAGATCCCGCTGCTGCGCCCCGAGGAGATCGACACCAAGCGCACGCGCGGCTTCGCCAGCCACTACGGCGTCGAGCTCATTCCGTCGCTCGGCCTGCCGCGCGCGCTCGATGTGGTCGAGCGGCCGGACGAGGCGCTCGACTTCCTGCAGCCGGCCTTCAATGTCTGCAACGAGGTGGGCGCCGAGGCGCTGGGCGGGGTCACCTATGGCACGATCGGCAAGACCACCGGGCGGGCGCCGGCACAGCGCGAGATCGACGGCATGTGCCGCTTCCTCGAACGGGCGGCGAAGTCGGCGAAGTCGCGCAGCCTGAAGCTCGGCATCGAGCCCTGCAACCGCTACGAGACACATCTGATCAATCGCGGCATCGACGCGGCGCGCATCATCGAGCGCGTCGGCGCCGAGAACATCTTCATCCATCTCGACACCTACCACATGCATATCGAGGAAAAGAGTTTTGCGTCCGGCTTCGAGGCGGCGGCGCCCTATCTCGGCTATGTGCATGTGTCGGAAGCTAATCGCGGCGTGCCGGGGCGCGGCATGCTCAACTGGGCCGCCTGCATGAAGGCGATCGCCGACATCGGCTATCAGGGCGCGATCACGCTTGAAAGCATGAACCATGTCGATGTCGACATCGCCGGCGGGCTCGCGGTGTGGCGACCGGTGGCGGAAGACCCGCGCGACGTCATCGAGGTCGGGCTGCCGTTCCTGCGCGAGGAAGCGAGGAAGGCAGGACTGACGCTGGGGTAGGCGGCAGGGCCCGCATCACGAGCCGGCCGAAGCAACCTCGGATGGTTTCGATTTACCGAACCAAATTGCTGGTGCAATGTGGGTTCGGAGGATCGAAATCGTGCCATTCGTCAGCATAGGCGGCGTCACACTGCATCATCGCCATATCGAGGCGGCCGGCACGTCTCGCCCGATCATCTTCATCAATTCGCTGGGCACCGATTTCCGGATATGGGACGACGTCGTCGCGCGGCTCGCCGGGGAAATGCCGATGCTGGTCTACGACAAGCGCGGCCACGGGCTTTCGAT
>NZ_RZSB01000513.1:0-4354 GCF_004023285.1 Mesorhizobium sp. M2A.F.Ca.ET.067.02.1.1 | reverse complement strand
ATGTCGACGGCATCGAGATCACCCGCATCGCCCGCGGCATCAGCCGCGAGCAGCTGATGGCCGAACCGTCGGTCTTCACCATCATCAACACCAATTCGCCGCTCAAGCTCGACGTGCCGATGATGGAAGGCATCATCCAGATGGCGAGCATGGGCCAGGCCGTGATCGTCACCCCGTTCACGCTGTCGGGCGCCATGGCGCCGGTCACCGTCGCCGGCGCGTTGGTGCAGCAGAACGCCGAGGCGCTTTCCGGCATTGCCTTCGCGCAGATGGTCAAGAAAGGCGCGCCGGTCGGCTATGGTGGCTTCACCTCCAACGTGGATATGAAGTCCGGCGCGCCGGCCTTCGGCACGCCCGAATATATGAAGGCGCAGCTCGTCGGCGGCCAGCTCGCCCGCCGCTACAAAATCCCCTACCGCACCTCCAACACTTGCGCCGCCAACACGGTCGACGCGCAGGCTGCCTATGAGAGCGTGTTCTCGCTCTGGGGCGCGATCCAGGGAGGCGGCAATCTGATGATGCACGGCGCCGGCTGGCTGGAAGGCGGCCTGCGCTGCTCCTACGAAAAGACCATCCTCGACATCGATCTTCTGCAGATGGTGGCCGAGTTCCTCACCCCGCTCGACCTTTCCGAGGATGCGCTCGGCTTCGACGCCATCCAGTCGGTCGGGCCCGGCGGCCATTTCTTCGGCACTCAGCACACGCAGGAGCGCTACAAGACCGCCTTCTACTCGCCGATCGTCTCCGATTGGCGCAACTTCGAAACCTGGACCGAGGCCGGCTCGCCGACTGCAATGGAGCGCACCAACAAGGTCTGGAAGGAGCGTCTTGCCTCCTATGAGGAGCCGTATATGGATCCGGCGATCCGCGAGGAACTCAACGACTTCGTCGAAAAGCGCCGCGCCGAAGGCGGCGCGCCGACGGATTTCTGATTTTCTGTGTGAGGATGAACAGTCGACCCCACTCCGTCGAGCTTCGGTTAGCCTCCATACCAATCATTCAGTCTCTATAAAACGGACCTATCTTCATGAAATCCCATGTAAAAGCGGTTGTCATCGGCGGCGGCGTCGTCGGCTGCTCGGTGCTTTATCATCTCGCCAAGGCCGGCTGGACCGACATCATGCTGATCGAGCGTTCGGAGCTGACTTCCGGCTCGTCCTGGCATGCGGCGGGCGGCTTCCACACGCTGAACGGCGACCCCAACGTCGCCAAGTTGCAGGCCTATACGGTCCAGCTCTACAAGGAGATCGAGGAGGTTTCCGGCCAGTCCTGCTCGCTGCATCTGACCGGCGGCGTCATGATGGCCGATACGCCGGAGCGCATGGACTTCCTGCGGTTGGCTCACGCCAAGGGCCGTTATCTCGGTATGGACACCGAGCTGATCACGCCCTCGGAAGCCAAGACCATGTTCCCGCTGATGGACGAGAAGAACTTCGTCGGCGCCATGTGGGATCCGGTCGAAGGTCATCTCGATCCGTCCGGGACCACCATCGCCTATTCCAAAGCGGCCAAGAAACTCGGCGCGGAGATCGTGCTGCGCAACCGCGTCGTTGATCTCACGCAGCAGCCGGACGGCACCTGGAACGTCGTCACCGAGCAGGGCACGGTCCACGCCGAGCATGTCGTCAACTGCGGCGGCCTGTGGGCGCGCGAGATCGGCCGCATGGTCGGCGTGGAGCTGCCGGTGCTGGCGATGGAGCATATGTACCTGCTCACCGAGCCGATGCCGGAGGTCGAGGAGTTCAACAAGTCGACCGGCCGCGAGATGATCGGCGTGCTCGACTTCAAGGGCGAGATCTACACCCGCCAGGAGCGCAATGGCATCCTGCTCGGCACCTATGAAAAGGCCTGCAAGCCGTGGTCGCCGGTCAACACGCCGTGGGATTTCGGCCACGAGCTTCTGCAGCCCGACATCGACCGCATCGCGCCTTCGCTGGAGATCGGCTTCAAGCATTTCCCCGGCATCGAGAAGGCCGGCATCAAGCAGATCATAAACGGTCCCTTCACGTTCGCGCTCGACGGCAACCCGCTGGTCGGCCCGGTGCAGGGCCTGACCAATTTCTGGTGCGCCTGCGCCGTCATGGCCGGCTTCAGCCAGGGCGGCGGCGTCGGCCTCGCGCTCTCCAACTGGATGGTGCATGGCGATCCGGGCTTCGACGTCTGGGGCATGGACGTCGCCCGCTTCGGCGAATGGGCGACGCTGCGCTACACCAACGCCAAGGTGCGCGAGAACTATTCGCGCCGCTTCTCGATCCGCTTCCCGAACGAGGAACTGCCGGCCGCCCGTCCCGCGCAGACGACGCCGCTCTACGACACCATGCTCGCCAACAACGCCGTCATGGGCGATAGCTGGGGCCTGGAAACCCCGCTCTGGTTCGCGCCCAAGGGCACCGAGCCGAAGGACATCGTGTCCTTCCACCGCTCCAACGATTTCGGCCCGATCGGCGAGGAAGTGCGCGCCACGCGCGAGAAGGTCGGCGTCACCGAGATCGCCAACTTCGCCAAATACGAAGTGTCCGGCCCGGGCGCCGAGGATTTCCTCAACCGGCTGATGACGAACCGCATGCCGAAGACCGGCCGCATCGTGCTGACCCCGATGGTCAACGAGTTCGGCAAGCTGATCGGCGACTTCACCATCGCCAAGACCGGCGAGGATCGTTTCATGATCTGGGGCTCGTCGGCCGCGCAGAAATACCATATGCGCTGGTTCGAGAAGCATCTGCCGAAGGATGGGTCGGTGCGCATCCACCGCTTCGACCAGACGCTGGTGGGTCTCTCCATCGCCGGCCCGAAATCCCGCGATCTGCTGCAGAAGCTGGTCGATGTCGACGTCTCGACCAAGGCCTTCCGCTTCATGGACTTCCGCGAGATGGCGGTCGGCGGCGCGCCCTGCATGGTCAACCGCATCACCTATACCGGTGACCTCGGCTACGAGATTTGGATGGCGCCGGCCTATCAGCGCCTTGTCTACAAGGCGATCAAGGAGGCGGGCGAAGAATTCGGCCTCGTCGATTTCGGCATGCGCGCGTTGCTGTCGATGCGTCTGGAAAAGAACTTCCCGACGTGGTTCCGCGAGCTTCGCCCGATCTACGGTCCCTTCGAAGGCTCGATGGATCGCTTCATCAAGCTTGAGAAGAACGACTTCATCGGCCGCGAGGCCTCGGCCAAGGAGCATGCCGAAGGTCCGAAGCTGCGGCGCGTCTCCTTCATCGTCGATGCCGTCGATGCCGACGTGATGGGCGACGAGCCGATCTGGGCCAAGGTCAGCAAGGACTATGGCACGGTCGAGAAGCCGCATGGCTACGGCGCGCCGCGTTTCGACGAAACGGGCAAGGAAGTCCGCGGCTCCAAGGCTGCCGAAGGCGCCTCCGCCGTGCGCGGCATCGTTGATGGCGAATGGCGCGTCGTCGGCTGGGTGACGTCAGGCGGCTATGCGCATTACGTCCAAAAATCGATGGCGCAGGGCTACGTCCCTGCCGCTCTCGCCGAGGACGAAAGCGCCGGCCTGTTCGAGATCGAGATCCTCGGCCACCGGCGTCCGGCCCGCATCAATGTCGAGCCGCCCTTCGACCCGAGCGGCGAGAAGATGCGGAGCTGACCACTCGGACCTGTTGGATTGCGCCGGTCGCCATGGCATGGTTAAGCCTGCCACCGGCGCATCAGCATGAGAAGAACCATCCCCTTGCGGCAGCTTGAGAAATGGACCGATTGGCTCTGCGATGAACGGGTCGGTCCATTCAGCGCCGCGATCGCGTCGGTCCTCGTCTATTGCCTGACGCAGATCGTGGTGATGGCGCTTTTGTCCCATTTTGCGGGCACCGGCGTCGGCGTCGACGATTCCGAGCAGCTGATGGAAATGCGGTTCCTCGCCGCCGGCTACGGCAGTTCGCAGCCGCCTCTATATACCTGGCTTGCGATGCTTGCGGCCTCGCTGGTCGGAACCAGCGTCCTTGCCCTCAAGATCGTCAAATACGGCTTGCTGGCGGCGGGGCTGGCCGCCTATTTCACCGCCATACGCCGCCTCGGCTACTCGAACCGCGCCGCTGCCGCCGGCATGTTCGGGCTGCTTCTGTTTCCTCAGATCTTCTGGGAAATGCAGCACGCCCTCACCCACTCGGTCGCCATATTCTGTTTCACCTCGGTGCTGCTTCTGGCGCTGGTCGAGGTGGAAAAGCGGCGATCGGCCGTTGCCTATGCGTTTTTGGGCCTGGCGACGGCGGCCGCGATGCTGTCGAAATACAACATCGTCATCTTCCTTGCCGCCCTGTTCCTCGCATCTCTGTCGGTCCGCGAAACCCGTGAGGCGATCTTCGACCGTCGCTTCTTGATCAGCGTGACGGTAGCGATCCTTGCC
>NZ_RZSB01000512.1:0-4357 GCF_004023285.1 Mesorhizobium sp. M2A.F.Ca.ET.067.02.1.1 | reverse complement strand
CCCCGTCACTATACGGGGAGAGGATGCCGGCAGGCAGGTGAGGGGCAGCGCAAACGTCTGAAGTCATGGCGTTGCATTCTCGAAGCTACTTGTGCGAATCGTTAAGCAACGCTACCGCAACCTCAAGCACTGCATCGGCAAGCGGCATGTCAGCCATTTGCGCCAGCGTGTAGAATGCCGCGGTCTCGGCATCGTCGCTGGCCACTGGTTCGCCGTCGGCATAGGCGGCGCCGAACACCGTCAGCAGATAGTCGACCGCGTGGTTTTCACCGCTGCCGTCGATATGGATGTCGCGCAGCGGGCGGTAGTCGATGGCTTCAAGTCCGGTCTCTTCCCGCAACTCCCGTGCGGCAGCCTCTGCCAGCGTTTCGCCCGGTTCGACCTTGCCGCCTGGATAGGCATAGAGCCCTTGCGATGGCGCCCGCCCACGCTTGACCAGAAGCACGGTGCCGTCGCGCACGACCGCGACCGAAACGGCCGGTATGATCTTGCGCTTTTCCATGCGTGCCGATCCTTCTGCAGGCTTTTGTGGACCGATTGGGCGAATCCAGCTTTAGCCGTTGAGGCGTGGCGGTTCCATCGCCACTTTTGATGGCACGTCACTCGAAAAGCCCAGATCCATGTGCGGACGCTTTGCCCTGACCGCCACGCCGGACCAGACCGCCGCCTTCCTCGGCCTGGCCGAACTGGAGGGATTTCCGGCCCGCTACAACATCGCGCCGACACAGCCGGTGCTGATGGCGCTTGCCGGCCCGCCGCGGGAACCCGGGTCCAACCTGCCGGACCGCCAGGCGATGCTGGTGCGCTGGGGCCTGATTCCCGCTTGGGTCGAGGACACCAAGGCGTTTCCGCTGCTCATCAACGCCCGTTCCGAGGGCGTGTTGCAAAAAGCATCGTTCAAGACCGCCATGCGCCACCGCCGCGCTCTTGTGCCGGCATCGGGCTTCTACGAATGGCAGCAATCGGGTTCGGCCAAGGGGCAGCCCTACTGGATCCGCCCGCGACGCGGCGGCGTGGTCGCCTTCGCCGGCCTGATCGAGACTTACTCCGAGCCCGGTGGTTCCGAGATGGACACCGGCGCGATCATCACGACTGAGGCCAATGCCGACATCGCCCATATCCATGATCGCATGCCGGTGGTCATCGAGGAACGCGACTTCGCCCGTTGGCTCGATTGCCGCACGCAGGAGCCGCGCCACGTGCTCGATCTGCTGAAGCCCGTCGAGCCCGATTTCTTCGAGGCAATTCCGGTTTCCGACCTGGTCAACAAGGTCGCCAACACCGGGCCGGAGATCCAGGAGCGCGGCATCGTTTCGCAGCAAGCTGAAAAGCCCGGACGCCAGAAGCCTGGCGCGGACGAAACCAGATGAGCTTGTTTTAGAGCAATTCCAGGAAAAGTGTGGAGCGGTTTTCCGTTCGGAATTGCGTCAAACCATCCAACAGAAGGCTGCCTGCCCGAAAGGCTGCTTTGGGGCCTTCATCTCCAGGGCGCTCATGGCGCCCTCGTCACCGCCGTCTCCATCGTCGGAGACTGTGCCGGTCGCGCCGTTTCAGGCGGCGCGCGGCGAGACGATCTTCTGCGCGGGCTTCTTCTTCTTCGCGGTGTGGAGGAGGGCGGCGACGATGGCCGCCGGGCCGATCGCGCGGTAGTGGTTGGCCAGCGCGGGCTGCGTTTGTCGGATCTGTTCCTGCTTGCTGCGAGCCATGATTCTCTTCCCTGGTAACGGTTTCGTGTTCGGCGTTTGGCGGCTGATTCCGTCCAAATCGTGACACCGGGCGGTCTAGCCGGCGAATGTTTCATCACTGTGCCGACATGTTTAATAAAATGTTTCGCCACGTCTTTACCTGTGATCCAACGACATCTTTCCTAAGCCGAGCGACTTGACGGCAGCACCCGCCGGCGCGATAAAGCCGGCCATGAAAACGTCTTTCGCCATTTGTGGCATTTGCATTATTGGCTAGCCTCGCGCTGGTCCGGACGTTTTCGCCTCATCTTTCCCCAGATCGGAAAAAAACGCCCCGGCCAGCAGGCTGGAGCCTGTTTTGCGCCGTGGCGCAGGCAAGGCTCCATCCAAGTCTAAGGGATCGGAAGGGCACGTATGTCTGAACCATCGAAGGGCCTCAGCCTCTACAACACGCTGACGCGGACGAAGGAACCGTTCGTTCCGATCGACCCGCAAAACGTGCGCATGTATGTCTGCGGCCCGACCGTTTACGACTTTGCCCATATCGGCAATGCCAGGCCGGCGATCGTCTTCGATGTGCTTTTCCGCCTGTTGCGCCAACTCTACGGCGAAAAGCACGTCACGTATGTGCGCAACATCACGGATGTCGACGACAAGATAAACGCCAGGGCGCTGCGAGACTTCGGCGGCGAGATCGCGGCCGGGAAGTTGTCGCTGAACGATGCGATCCGCAAGGTCACCGAACAGACCGCCGACCAGTACCACAAGGATGTCGCGGCCCTCGGCTGCCTGCAGCCGACCTACGAGCCGCGGGCGACGGAGTTCGTCGCACCCCGCGCCGACGGCAAGGCCGACATGCTGTCGCTGATCCGCCAGCTGATCGAGCGCGGCCATGCCTATGTCGCCGGCGGCGAGGTGCTGTTCGACACCGCCTCGATGCCGGACTATGGCGAATTGTCGAAGCGCAATCTCGACGAGCAGCAGGCCGGCGCGCGCATCGCCGTCGACGCGCACAAGAAGAACCCGGGCGATTTCGTGCTGTGGAAATTGTCGAGCCCGGAAGAGCCCGGCTGGGAAAGCCCGTGGGGCAGGGGCCGGCCCGGCTGGCACATCGAGTGCTCGGCCATGTCGGCCGCTTATCTTGGCGAGGTCTTCGACATCCATGGCGGCGGGCTGGACCTGATCTTCCCGCACCACGAGAACGAGATCGCCCAGTCGCGCTGCGCCCACGGCACCAAGGTCATGGCCAATGTGTGGATGCACAACGGCTTCCTGCAGGTCGAAGGCCAAAAGATGTCGAAGAGCCTCGGCAATTTCTACTCGATCCACGAATTGCTGGAGACCGAGACCTTCGGCGGCCGCACCTGGCCGGGCGAGGTGCTCAGGCTGGCGATGCTGATGACGCACTATCGCGAGCCGATCGACTTCTCCGTGCGCAAGCTGGAGGAGGCGGAAAACACGTTGCGCAAATGGAAGCGTGCCGCCGATCTTGCGCCCGCGGCCGCGAATGACCTGCCGGCCGAAGTGGTGGAAGCGCTCTCGGATGACCTTGCCACCTACACCGCCTTCCAGCGGCTGACGCAGCTTGCCGGCGAGGCGGTCGAGGCTGGCGGCGATGGTGGCAATGCCGCCGCCGCTTCGTTGAAAGCGGCACTGGCCTTCCTCGGCTTCGACGTCGGCGCGGCCAAGGTGGACGAGACGGCGGTCGCCAAGGCCATCGCGGATCGTCTGGAGTTTATCGCTGCCAAGAACTGGGCCGAGGCTGATCGCATCCGCCACGAGCTTCTGGCTCAGGGCGTGCAGTTGAAGGACGGCAAGGATCCTGTCACCGGCGCGCGTGTGACGACGTGGGAGATCAAGCGGTGAAGGTGGATGCCTCCATACGGGAGAGGTTGGAGCGAGGCCCCCCTCTCTGTCCTGCCGGACATCTCCCCCTCAAGGGGGGAGATTGGATGTCGCCTGGGCTTTCGCCAACCGCCAACGTTGAAGATTGGGCGCCGTCGGCGAAGCTGCTGATCTCCCCCCTTGAGGGGGAGATGCCCGGCAGGGCAGAGAGGGGGGCCTCGCAATGACCCATCATCGGGTATCTCCCGCCAATCGCGGCGATGCGCGCAAGATGCGCAAGGCGATGATCGATGCCGAGTTGAAGCTTTGGAATGAGGTCCGTGCTGATAGGCTGATGGGAATCGCGTTCAGGCGTCAGATGCCCATAGCTGGCTACATCGTCGATTTTGCCTGCCCCAGCAAGAAGCTGATCGTCGAGATTGATGGCTCTCAGCACGCTCTTGCCGAAGTTTCGGCGTCCGACGTCGCGCGAACCGCGAAGCTTGAAGGGCTAGGCTGGACCATCCTGCGCTTCTGGAACGACGACGTGGTCCGCGATATCGACAATGTCTGCCAGCACATCGTCATCGTGGCCGGGCTGGCCGCCGCGCCACCAAGGGAGGAGCTCGTCCTGTGATCGATCATCTCGGCATCACCGTTTTCGATTTCGACGCGTCGAAGGCTTTCTACGACAAGGCGATGGCGCCGTTGGGGGCTTCGCTGCTCTACATGGTGCCGGAGGAATACACCGGCGGCGCCAAGATCGGCGGTTATGGCCGCGACCGGCCGGTGTTCTGGGTGAGTGCCGGCAAGGAGAAGCCGAAGGATCACCAGCACATCGCCTTCAC
>NZ_RZSB01000511.1:0-4374 GCF_004023285.1 Mesorhizobium sp. M2A.F.Ca.ET.067.02.1.1 | reverse complement strand
TTCGAACACCGTGCGCATATAGATCGCCGACCAGTCCATGCTGGCGCCTTCCATCAGCATCGCCGACAGCGTCACCGCGACGAGGATGAGGATCGGCAGCGTGGGGCGCGCGAATATCGGCGCTTCGTCGCTGGTCGCGGCGAACCGCGCCGGCGCCGGCTCAAAGCCGCCGAGGAACAGCGCCATCGCAACCGCCACCATCGGCACTACCAGCGCCAGATGCAGTTGCGGCGAAAGGCCGAGATGCGCCAGCGCGCCGCCGAACAGGCCGGCGCCGAAGAAGCCGATGCTCCAGAAGGAATGCGCCCGGTTCATGATGCGGCGTTGGAGCAGGAACTCGGTCCTGTCGGCCTCGACATTCAAGATGATCTCGATGCTGCCGATCATCAGCCCGACCGGAACCAGCATCAGGAACAGAGACGCCGGGCCAGGCGCGTGCATCGCTATCGCATAGGCCAGGCCAAGCAACGGCACCAGCCAAAGCAGCGCGCGGCGAAAGCCTACACGCTCCAGGATAGGCGTCGCCAGCGTCAGCGCGACCAGTGTGCCGATCGGCGTGCCGATCAGGGCGAGCCCGAGCGTGCCATCCTCGATCCGCATGGCTCGCTTGATGTCGGGCAGGCGCGGGAAGATGTTGCCCATGGCAAAGGAATAGATCGCAAAGCCCGCATAGACGCGGTGCTGCGGAGCGAGTTTCAGGCCAAGGGTCATCGCGGGCATCCAACGAACAAGGAGATACGGCGGGCGAACTCCTCGACCCGCTCACGACCGTGTTCTTGCATGAACAGGCAAAACATGCAATAACGTGCACAAATAAATAGGATCGTGCATGCTCACCGAAGAACGCCACCAACTCATTCGCGACCAGCTTGCGGCGGACGGAAAGGTGCTGGCCGGCGAACTCGCCAGCCGTTTTGGCGTCTCGGAAGACACCGTGCGCCGCGATCTCAGGGAGCTCGCCAAGGCCGGGCAGTTGCGCCGGGTCTATGGCGGCGCGGTCGCCTCGGCGCCCTTCGCCGCCGCCACGCTCAGCCAGCGCAGCGGACATGCGGTCGAGGAGAAGACGCGCCTGGCGAAAGCGGCAGTGGGGCTGCTCGTGGCGGGGCAGTCCCTGTTCATCGATGGCGGCACGACCAATGAAGCCATCGCCAGGGCAATCCCGCGCGATATGGAACTGACCATTGCCACCAATTCGCTGGGGGTCGCCTCGGCGCTGGTCGATCGTCCTCTGGTCGAACTGATCGTGCTCGGTGGCCGCTATGTTCCCGATCTCGGCACCTGCGTGGGCGCCGATACGCTGGCCGCCGTGGCCCAGCTTGGCGCCGATCTGTTCTTTCTGGGCTCCTGCGGTCTGGATGCCGCGCGCGGCGTCACCGCCTTCGATTCGGCCGAAGCTGAGGTGAAACGCGCCATGGCGAAAAACAGCGCCGGCATTGTCATTGCCGTCACCAACGACAAGCTTGCGACTGCTGCGCCGTATCGTGTCGCCGGCGCCGATGCGATCCGCCATCTCGTGGTGGAAAAGACCGCGCCTGCCGCCACGCTCGCCGATTTCCAAAGCCAGGGCGCGCAAATCCACTTTGCCTGAGCGGAAGCGCGCCTGTGTGAGCGCTTGCCTTGACAAAGCCGGCCTCTCATGCGCTTTTCGCGCCAATTTTCGAGGGCTGGTGCCCGCAACTTCCGGACTTTGCCCATGACCACGCATCGTTACCGCAGCCACACCTGTGCCCAGTTGAGAAAGAGCGACGTCGGCAATTCCGTCCGCCTGTCGGGCTGGGTGCATCGCGTGCGCGACCATGGCGGGCTGCTCTTCATCGATTTGCGCGACCACTACGGCCTGACCCAGATCGTCGCCGATCCGGATTCGCCGGCTTTCAAAGTCGCCGAGACCGTGCGCGGCGAATGGGTGATCCGCGTCGACGGCGAGGTCAAGGCGCGGCTGCCGGAGACGGTGAACGCCAATCTGCCGACCGGCGAGATCGAGATTTTCGCGCGCGAGATCGAGGTGCTGTCGGCCGCCAAGGAACTGCCGCTGCCGGTGTTCGGCGAGCCCGAATATCCCGAGGATATCCGCCTGAAATACCGCTTCCTCGACCTGCGCCGCGAGACGCTGCACCGCAATATCGTGGCGCGGACAAAAATCATCGCCGAGATGCGCAAGCGCATGGGCGAGGTCGGCTTTACCGAATTCTCGACGCCGATCCTGACCGCGTCCTCGCCGGAAGGCGCGCGCGACTTCCTGGTGCCGTCGCGCATCCATCCCGGCACCTTCTATGCGCTGCCGCAGGCGCCGCAGCAGTACAAGCAGCTGATCATGGTGTCCGGCTTCGACCGCTATTTCCAGATCGCGCCCTGTTTCCGCGACGAGGACCCGCGAGCCGACCGGCTGCCCGGCGAATTCTACCAGCTCGACCTCGAGATGAGCTTCGTCGAGCAGGACGACGTGCTCTCCACCATGGAGCCGGTGCTTCGCGGCGTCTTCGAAACCTTCGCCAACGGCAAGCCGGTAACCCAGAAATTCCGCCGTATTCCATATGACGAGGCGATGCGCACCTATGGATCCGACAAGCCGGACCTGCGCAACCCGATCGAGATGCAGGCGGTCTCGGATCATTTCCGCGATTCCGGCTTCAAGGTCTTTGCCAACATCCTGGCCAACGATGCGAAGGCCGAGGTCTGGGCCATTCCGGCCAAGACCGGCGGCAGCCGTGCCTTCTGCGATCGCATGAATTCCTGGGCGCAGGGCGAGGGCCAGCCAGGTCTCGGCTATATCTTCTGGCGCAAGGAAGGCGAAAAACTCGAAGGCGCCGGTCCGATTGCCAAGAACATCGGCGAGGAGCGCACCGAGGCGATCCGCCAGCAACTCGGCCTTGCCGATGGCGATGCCGCCTTCTTCGTCGCGGGCGATCCGAAGAAGTTCGTCACCTTCGCGGGCGCTGCGCGCACCCGCGCCGGCGAGGAGCTGAACCTCGTCGACCGCGAGCGCTTCGAGCTGTGCTGGATCGTCGACTTCCCGTTCTTCGAATGGAACGAGGATGAGAAGAAGATCGATTTCGCCCACAACCCGTTCTCCATGCCGCAGGGCGGCATTGACGCGCTGAACGGCCAGGAGCCGCTCGGCATCAAGGCGTTCCAGTACGACATGGTCTGCAACGGCTTCGAGATCGCGTCGGGCGGCATCCGCAACCATCTGCCGGAAACCATGGTCAAGGCTTTCGAGATGGTCGGTCTGGATCGCGCGACTGTGGAAGAGCGCTTCGGCGGCCTCTATCGCGCCTTCCAGTATGGCGCGCCGCCGCATGGCGGCATGGCGGCCGGCGTCGACCGCATCGTCATGCTGCTCGTGGGGGCCAAGAACCTGCGCGAGATCACCATGTTCCCGATGAACCAGCAGGCCTATGACCTCTTGATGAACGCGCCGTCCGAAGCGACCCCGCAACAGCTGCGCGAGCTGTCGCTGCGCGTCTCGGTTACGAAGAAGGAAGGCTAGGACTCCCAGCCAAGCCTTTCTTTCCTCTTAAGAAATCGGCCGACAAAAAAGCCCGGCATCACTGCCGGGCTTTCGTTTGGAGCTGACGTGTTCGATCAGTCCTGGTTCGCCTTGACCTTGACGCCGAGCGTCTTGGGCAGGTCGAGCGGGTTGGACATGGCGCCGGCCATGATCAGCGCGAACGGTACCGACGACGGAGGCTCGGCCGAGATTTCCAGGCTCTTCGGATCGTCGAGGAAGGTGTTGACCGCCGACGAGACTTCCGCCGTCAGCTCGGGATTGTTGAGCTGCGCCATGCCGAACGGCACGATCGCCTTGGCCTGGTTGGCGACATCCTTGGCCGACATGCCCTGCTGCTTGCCGACATAGTCGAGCACCTTGCCGGTGAGCGAATCGTCCTCGAAACGCACCGAGGCGCCGTTGAAGGAAAGCTGCTGCATCAGTCCGAGCATGGCCATGCCTTGCGCGGAATTGTCCGCGCCTTCCGGCTGCGAGGCGAGCTGCTTCTGCATCGCCTGCATCGACTTGATGAAATCGACCGTGTAGCCGCCGAGGTTGAAGGTCATGCCGAGCGTGCCGGCATTCTCGACCGAGATGTCATATTTCGACAGCTCCATCTTGCCGTCGCTCGGCTGCCATGTGCCGGCCATGGCAATGTTGCCCGAGATGTTCTGGTAGCCGAGCGCCTCGATCGCTTCCTTCGACTTGGGGTCGTCGATCAGCGACAGGTCGGCGGTGAATTTTTCGGTGTTGGCGGTGAAGTCCATCGCCTTGCCGTCGGCCGGCGGGGTGATCTGGACCGCAAGCCCGTCCATCGCGAAGGCCGTCTTGTCGCCGACCTTGACCGTCATGTTGGAGAGCTCCGCCGATTTGTACATCATCAG
>NZ_RZSB01000510.1:0-4380 GCF_004023285.1 Mesorhizobium sp. M2A.F.Ca.ET.067.02.1.1 | reverse complement strand
CGGCGCGCTGGCGCAGCGCGTCGTCGACATTTTCGGGATAGTTGGAGAACATGCCGAAGGAGCAGTTGCCGCGCACCACCGTCGAGGCGCCGGCGAAGGCGTCCATCAGCACGCCGGTGATCTCCTGCTGGCCGGCCGATGCGCGGTCGTCGGAGCGGCGCGCGGCCACCTGGTCGATATCGTCGATGGTGCCGAAGCCGATGACGCGCGGATTGAGCACGTTGTTGATGAATTGCCGGCAGTTCTGACCCGACTTGCCCTGGTAGGACGAGATCTGGTCGACGCCGAAATTCTCATAGGCGAAGGGATAGCCGGCCACCTGGCAATAGCCGTTGACGAGCCCGGCGATCATCTGGATCAGCGTCGTCTTGCCGGTGCCCGGCGCGCCGTCGCCGATGAAGGTGAACAGGAAGCCGCCAAGCTCGACGAACGGGTTCAGCTCGCGCTCGAAATCATAGGCCATCAGCATCTTGGCCAGCCTGACCGACTGGAGTTTGGCGATGTGGTTGCCGACAACCTCTTCCGGCTTCTTGAAGGTCATCACCAGCGGCTTGGAGCGCTTGCCGGGCGCGACGTCGAAGCCGTCGAGGGTGAAATCGTCGACGTCGATGCGAATATGCGCGTTCTCGAACGGGCCGATGCCGTCGAAACGGCCTTTGCGCGCCAAGAGCCCGTCGATGGCGACCCGGGCGAAGGCGCGAGCACGCGTCATCAGGTCCGCATCGTCCTTCGAGCCGGCGATCGCCTTGTCGAGGCCGGCCACGATCGATTTCACCGCGTCCTGCGGCGTGTCGAACAGGAAGTCGGGCTCGGCGATATCGTTCGGCGCCTCGCCGTCGCTGTCGATCAGCTGGAACAGATAGGAGGCAAAGCTGAAAGCGGAGACGTAAGCCGAAGCCGAGAGAAGCTTCTTGAAGGTCGACGCCTCGTCGCCCTCCAGCGGCGCACGGGCATTCTTGGCCTGCAGGCTTTCCAGGTCCGAGCCTTCGGCGAAGACATCCGAAATGGCGAGCGCGATAGCGAGGCCACGGCGGGCGCGGTAGAGCAGCGTGTGCTGCGGGATGCTCATCAACTGGTCGTCGGGATGGATCGCTGCGACCGTCTTGGTGAGCTCGACCTCGCGCGTGCGGCGCACCGAGCCGACCGACACGGTCGAGACGAAGCGGCGGTTGGTGCCGGCAAGCGCGGTGCCGGATTCGCGCGACGGGTCCTCCAGCACCACGATGCGGGTGATGAAACTCTGCGCGACAGTGCGGTGATTCTCGATTGCGGCTTCCGAGATCGTGGTCAGGCCGGTGTCCATGAAGGATGCTCCGCGGTTTGACGATCATACATCGCTGATGACCTGTCCGTTGGACAGGATGTGGACCTTGTAGCCGGAAAAGATCTTCTGCGCTTCACCCGCGGCATAGAGCGCCTGGTAGGCCTCGTGCGGGATCAGCGCGTGGTTCTCGTAGCTCGAGACGCCCTGGCGCGCGGCTTCGAGATCGTCGGTGTTGATGAAGAATTCCTGCGTCGTCTTCTCGCTGGAGAAAAGACCCCTGCGGCCGGGCTTCTCGCTCTTGGAAAAGACCTCCTGGATTGTCCAGGTGAGCAGCCAGGCATTCTCGGGCTTGCGCACTTTGGAGAGCACCTCGGCGACGGTCGAATTGTTATCGGTAATGCCGGCCGAGTAGAAGGGCCCGAGCACCACGCGCCGCAGTTGCTTGGGGTGCAACGGCTCGAAATCCTTGTCGAGATTGACGGCGATCGTCGCGGGCGAGAGCGTGTAGGCCGAGTTCTTTTCGGTGAAATCGTCGAAGCGGTGCGCAAGCTCGGGGTTGAGCAGGCCGTCGACAGGCAGCGGGATCTCGACCTTCTCGTTCAGCTTGCCGGTGCTGTCGTCGACAAGCTGGCGCACCATGCTTTCGGAGGAATCCTCCACCGTTACCATGTAGATCAGCGGCAGGTTGGCGCTGCCGTCGAACGTCGCCCAGTGGACGAGATAATAAGGCCGCATGGTCTTCGGGTTGACCGAGACCTTGGCCGTCTGCGCAAGCGTGAAGGGGCCGAAGGTCGCCTCGCTCTTGACGTCCTCCAGATAGAGCCGCTCGGCCATCGACTTCTGCAGCGCCTCGGGAAATTCCTTGTGGCGTAGTATGAAGTCGGCCATCTCCTCGCGCAGCTCGCCGGCCTGCGGGATGTTGGCCAGGCGGGCATCGGCCTGCTGGCGGTCGTTTTCCAGCTCGAGCAGGTTCTGGAACACGGGATAGCCGCTGTCGGCGCGCGATATGCGGAAGGTGTCCATGAAGCCCAGCCGGTTGCGCCAGCAGGCAAAGGATTTGTCCAGCCGCGCGATATATTCCGCGACGATCCTGGCGACGATCCCGTGCCGGTAAAGCGGCGAGCGGTCGTCGCGCATGAACACTTCCAGTCCGCCCAGCGCCGCCGTGATGGCGGAGAAATAGCGGGCCGCCGCGTCGTTCTCAGGTGTCATGAGACTGCCGTGGAGATGAGATCAGCGGCGCCGCCCAAGCAGATATTCGTGGGGTGCCCCACGAATATCTGCTTGGATTCCTTTGTTTTTCGCAGGTTCTGACCGCAAAACCGTGGGACACTTTTGCGGAACCTGCTTAGGACTGCACGTAGTTGGCGGAATTGTGCTTTTTCATCACCTCGTCGAAGCGGCGCGCGAAGGCGTCGTCGGCAAGCTTCTTGCGGCGCTGGATGTCGGCTGAAGCCACCATGTTCTTCTCATGCATCTCGAGCAGGTCGCCGATATGCTTCTGCGAGGCGGCGCCGATGCCGGCCATCGTCTCCTCCGCCGTGTTGTCGACCTGGCTGCCCAGCGTGTTGATCTTGTGGGCGACGTCCTGCTGGGCGGCGGTCTTCAGGGAATCTTCCAGCGCCTTGTACAGCACGATGCGCTGTTCGGTGTCGATGGTCAGCTTGTTGATCAGCGTCGACTGCGCGGCGATCTGGTTGTTGAGCGAATCGACGAAGGTCTGGAACATCGAGGTATAGCGCTCCAGCGTCTGGCTTTCGGCGAGCAGCTCCTGCTCCTTGGCCTGTTTTTCGTTGTACTCGGTCGCCATTTTGGAGCGCTCGCCCTCGAGCTCGGTCCGCTCCTTCTGGGTCGTCGAGGCGGCGATCTTGTTCTCGATGTCGAGCAGCAGGGGGTTCAATTCCTCGATGCGCTTCTGCACGGCCTCGAGGTTGGACATGGTCGTTTTGCGGCGCTCGATCACCTGGGACAGGCTGGTCTCGGAAGTCTTGTAGCGCTGGTCGAGGATCTGTTTCTGCGCCTTCAGGATGCCGACGATGGTATCCGACTTCGCCAAAAGCTCCTGCAAATTGCCGGCCAGCGACATGTTGCGGACGCGGTCGGTGCGCATGCGCTGCTTGCGCTGCTCAGAGAAGACACCGACGAAGTTTTCCCAGCCGGTGTAGCTCTTCATGCTCTCGAACTCGGCGCCGAAAACGTTGGTGGCGTCCTCGAGCCCGATGATCAGGTCGGCGATATTGCCTTCCATGACCTTCTGCTGCTTGAGCACGTCCTCGATGCGGGCGTTCTCGATGTCGAAATTGGCGTCGCCGATCTTCTTGTCGGCCTGGGCAAGCGTGTCGAGCACCGTCCCGGACTGCTCGATCTTGGTGCGCATGTCCTGCACGACCTGCTTGGTCTTGGCAATTTCGGCATCGAAATTCTGCAATGTCGCCATTGGGGCCTCCCGCTTCGGCATCCGTTTCCATGTCGTGGCGGCGAATATATGTGGGGCTTCAAGGGATTGAAAGAAGGAAGACAAGGCGAGACGTCAAAACAAAAGAACTGGTCAGGTCCTTGAAAGACAAGGCAAGCATGTGCATGGCGGCCAGTAATGAGCGACGCCGTCTAACAGCTTCAGCTTTTATGCCTTAAGCTATTGTTTTTACGGACGGCCAAGGCGATGACACAGCGCCGGCAAATCTCGTGCGCCGGCGGTAAGACCAGTTTCTTTCCAATTCCGATCAGGGTTTTGGGTCGGCCTTGAGATAGGCGATCACGTTGGCGATGTCGTCGTCGCTGGTCAGGCCGGCAAAGGCCATTCTGTTGCCGGGAACCTTCTGCCTGGGCGCCTTGAGATATTCGGCGAGGTTGGCTTCGTCCCAGACCAGGCCGGCGGCGCCGGCATCCTTCATGGCTTGCGAATAATGGCCGGCAAAGCTCTCCGCCGAGCCGGCCTTGCGGCCGACGACGCCCAGCAGATGCGGGCCGACCTTGTCGCGGTCGCTTGCCGCCTCATGGCAGGCCATGCAGCGGTTGAAGACCTTCTTGCCCAGCGCTGCATCGCCACCGGCATGCGCGGCAAGGCCGCTGGCAAGCAGGAAAAGCGTGGCGGGCGAAATGGCTCGAAGCATGGC
>NZ_RZSB01000050.1:0-16628 GCF_004023285.1 Mesorhizobium sp. M2A.F.Ca.ET.067.02.1.1 | reverse complement strand
GGTTTTGCAGGTGATTACAGGCCGCTGCCAAGATTGGCGCGTCTTTTCGCGCGCGGGCGCGGAGGGCAGCGCTGATAGGCAACCACGGCGATATGCTTGGCGTTCCAATGCAGAAGGAGAAACGGTATGGCCAGGCAGATTATGCGTGGGACGTTGGGAGCCAAGGAGGTCCGGCAACTCAAAGAAGTTTACGACCGCGCCCGGGCCGTCCAAGCCAGGTACGCAGAATCCCACCTTGCAGGCAGAGCGGCAAAAACCCTGATCGATTCCTTCGAAGCCCCTATCCATCCCGGCGATACGGCTCTCGATCCTCAATGGCTGAGCAAGGCCGCCCCGATGGGAAACGCCTGAAGACCGAAACGTGTATGCATTCATCGACAACGGCTGCGGTAGCCCAAAGCGAGTCGCTGAAGAGGATTCAGGGCACGCGCTTAGGCCTTTGTTTTGATGCATGTCTCCCACAATCGCTGCACATTTCTGGGAGACATGCACAGTAGCCGCCCTGCCCGACCATTCTTGAGGCCAGGCGTGCAAATTCCCAATTGCAACTTTCCGCAACCGGCCAAATCGCGTTTTGGACGCGAAATGCGCAAAGTCAGGCGGTTGCAAATGACGCCTCGCCTGAAGGCCGCACCATCCCCGGCGAAGACATCGGCTCTCTCCACCTTAGGAGGCTGATACGGAACTTCGAAGTCGTTGCGGCGTTGCAGAGGTCGGAGAAGTGTTCTTTTCCATCGAGCGTTGCTACCATAGCCAGCTCATTGTGAAGCCGCTCACATCTGGCGTTCAAGAATTAACTATTGTAGGTTGTGGTAGGGTTGGGGAAATTGCTGATCTCCATGCAGACATTGTCGCAATTCATAGGCCCACGTCCGGTTGGGGAGACGTGGTCGAAGGCTGAGTGGGTCAACACCCATTTTCTCGGTGTTACCCCAAGAGCCTACAAACCCGATTCGATCATATGTCGCCAGGATGACGACGACGATACGATATTCATCGTAAAGTCAGGCTGGACCCTGCTCTACCGCGGGCTGCCGGACGGAGAACGGCAGATCATTGACACTCCCCTTTGGGGAGACATTGTCGGCTTCCGGTCCGTAGACGGACCACGGTTCGCTTCGCTAGCATCCATAACCGATGCGACTGTTTACCCGATACCAAGGAAGGCCTTGGTCGAGGGAATCTTGTCCGAGGCTACTTTCGGCAGCAAGATTGCCCACTCCCTGGCACGGATGAATGCCATTCTAGCCGAGCACCTAGTGAATGTCGGGCGGCGCAACGCAATGAGCCGGACCGCCCATTTCCTGCTCGAATTGGAGGAAAGGCTCTCCAACGTTGGCCTGTCCGCTCACGGGAAGTATGACTGCCCTCTCACTCAGAATGAACTGGCGGACATCCTCGGAATGACCCCCGTTCACGTGAACCGGACATTGAGGGAACTCCGCAGTGCCGGTCTTGTCTCGTTCAAGGCTGGCCATGTCGAGATTCTCAGCCGCAAGAACCTCGTAAAATCGGCCGGGTTTGAGAAAGAGTACCTCAGCTAGATTTCTCCTGGCGAATCCAGCCTGCTCCCGCGATCAGCAGGCATAGCGGCGTGCCTGGGAACCTGTGGCGCGGCGTCTTCAAGGCCTGGTCGGCACCGCCTATCCGCAAATTTACCAAAAATTAACCTAGGTTAGCGACCGCTAATAATACCACCCTAGAGTACGTTAGCCGTTCTTCGCTGGGGTAGGCGGGAACAGCTGTGTGGTCAGGATGAAGCGATCCAGCCTAAAAACTGGACGGGCAGGATCATTTTTCCAAATTCTGGAACAAGGGATGGTCGGCCGCCGGGGGCGGCTCGTGGGCAATAGGGTGGGTAATATGAGTTCCTCAGCTGGACTGGTTAATTACACCTCTTTGAATCAGCCAAGGGTTTTGAGTAACGGAACCGAAAATGCTCGTCATGAGCAGTGCCTTCTCATACTGGATGGAAGGGCCTTGGACCGAGAATGTCTTGCATCGGCCCTCGTAGACCACGAACTTGGCATGGCGGTCGCAGCCATGGGTTCGATCGAAGAATGGCGCATGAAGAAGGGCTCAGCCCCTCCCCTGGTCGCCATACTCTTCAACCTTGGCGGTCGGAAGGTCACCGATCATGTCACGGCCGACGAGATCAGGCGCATATCGTCTGAGTTCAAATCGATCCCTGTAGTTGTCCTGGCGGACAATGAGGACCTTGCACAGATATTGGCAGCACTCGAATGTGGCGCACGAGGCTACATTCCGACCTCAGTCGGTATCGATGTGTGTGTCGAAGCAATCAACCTTGCTGCAGCAGGAGGTATCTTTGTTCCGGCAAGCAGCGTTCTCTCCATGCGGCATCTGATCGAGTCAGAAAGCCGCGACACGCAGCCTTTGTCGAGAATGTTCACTCTAAGGCAAGCCGAGGTCGCCCAAGCGCTCTGCCGCGGGAAAGCCAACAAGGTCATCGCCTATGAGCTGAACCTGCGCGAAAGCACCGTGAAGGTGCATATCCGAAACATCATGAAGAAACTGAAGGCGACCAACCGCACGGAAGTCGCCTACAAGGTCAACGATCTCTTCGCGGAAGGAGCTCTGCGAAAGTGAAGGTCGAGGATCCTCATTGCAGTGACTAGAGCGGAATGAAATTGCCTCCGGTCACCAAGAGGGCGAGTTCAACCCGGTCTTGATGCTGGACCCACCGCGCCCGCCGGCGCGGCGCGTCCACACGATCCTGCTCAGTTCTGGTCAGCGCCTTTTTTGTGGGTGTGCACGAATTCGCAGACCGAGCGCGCGACCTTCAGGCCGCTCGCCAAATTCGGTCATAAACCCGCGCAAGGTGACGTCTTTCTTCGGGAGCGCCCGACCAGCCGGTCACGCCAAGCTCCCGATATAATCTTCGGCTGGTAGCCGCTGGCCTGGCGCAGCGCCGCCCCCGGTCTCGTCCATCCGCTTCAACCGCTCAGTCGCTGAACTAGAGAAGGTATGTCTGCCCACCCAGCTCAGGGCTTCCTCGATCGTATCGAAATTCTTGTGCTGCCCGCTTAGCAACCCGAAGCCTGTCTCGAGGAACCATTTGCCCTTTGTCGAGTAGGCTTCCTCGTCGATGCGAGTAAGGACTGCAACCAGTTGATCGAACTTCCAGACCAGGAGCCCCGACTCTCCGCCCACGACCGTTCCAATTCGGGCTTCGTTGAGCGAAAATCCAGGAGCAATTTGTGCGTTATCCACCTTGATGCATCCTCTCAACTTCAAAAAGGATGTTGAAAATCTGTTAGCTTTAAATGGGCTGCTTCTGTCCCTCGCCCGACGACACAGGCAAATTTTTGTTAGCACACCGTCGGGCGAGTTCAAGCCTTTTCACCGATGATCCACCGCTCGTTTTTCGCGAGATGTAACTGCCAAAGAATTTGGCCTGCCTGAGCTGAAAGCCGTGGCAAAATAGTCGACTCCGCGCAACCCGGCGAGCCCAGCGAATGTCTCCCGGTCGAACCCAGTCCTTCGAGCGTTGAGTTAGCTGCAGGCACATTGTGATTTCGCACGAAGCTCGGCCTGCGACCACGAGCAGCCCGGCGGGACTATATCAAGAAGAGGCGGCGGTCACATCGGATGAGTGCTTGAGGAAGCGGTATCCCTTTTGTGCTCCAATCAGCTCTTGCTGATCGTGGGAGGGCTGAATGGCGATCTTTTCGTTCCCTGACAGGCCATTGCCGGACGAGGGAGTGAGCACGCCGTGATTCATCGCCCAAACTGCAGCCTGAGTACGGTTGCGGACCCGAATTTTTCGAAGGATTGCCTTGACGTGTACTTTCACCGTAGCTTCGGCGATGTCAATTTTGCGCGCGATGGTTTTGTTAGACTCTCCTTCGATCAAGCAACGAAGGATACATTTTTCTCGATTCGACAAAACTGACAGCTCTCTATCCTCGTCCTCGATTTCAACAGCCACGCTTGCCAAATCACGCACCGCATCATACTTCATAACGGGCCAAATTTCTTGAATAAAAGTCGATGTTTCCGCAGGTAACACGGTCTGGCCAAGCATAACCAATTCGATGGCTTTGATGAAGGTTTCACGAGCAGCGGTTTTGGTCAAATACGCGTCAGCCCCCGCGCGAAAGGCTGAAACTATATCGTTCGATCGACACTGATCGGCCAGCGCCACGACATGGCTGGTCGGATACATTGCTTTAAAGTCTGCAATTTGCCCAAATCCGGCATCCCCCCCAGTGCCGTCTACATCCACGATGAGCAAGATGGACCGGTGCTGGGGTAGCGATTTCTGCAGAAGATCGTGAACACAAGCCGCAGAGGAGAGAATACGAAATTTTTCTGCATCCAGGATTCGAATAAGACCCTCTCGAAGTAATTCGTTCGCCCCGACAAGCACTGTTACAAACGATTGCCTTGTCATCACAACTTCCTCTAACCTGTGGCGCTCGACGTCCCTAAGACCCGGTGTAGTGCCCGGCACGCAACGCGCCAACCGCCCTAATTCCTTGGCCTAAATTACCTTACGCCACGATATCCCATGCCAAGATACCCTCTTTAGGCGCCCAAATACCCTCTTTAGGCGTAGGGCAGCATCGTCGAGGACTATCCGGATTCTCAAACCCAAAGCCTCGATCGGGTTTGCGGCTAGGAGGCGTAAATGGTGATCTCCTCGTTCTCCAAAGCTTGGACGATGAAATCGGGAGGATGTCCCAGCCGTCCTGCAGATGTATGTTGGGCCGCAGGCGGTTCGAGACGCTTTGTCGGCCGACCAATCCCGGCTGTTCGCCGCGTTCGATCGCCTTGTCTCGGTTGCCGTCAAAGAGGTTCGTCTGCGGCGCAGCAATCTCATCATTGAACGAGCCCGCGCAGGCGGTGTTTATCCGGAAGGAGTGCCCACAAAGGATAGTTGTGCCGTTGGAGGTGAAGGGTCACGATAGGGCGCAGCCTTTGCTCGGCTCGACCAGTTCGAGACGGGATGGTCACCACTGAAAAAGTGAAGGTCACGTGCCATGGCAATAGAGACAAAATACAATTCCGAACCCGCCTCCGAACCCGTCGCTTCCTCGTCAAATTCGGCCCGGAGCGGCATGAAGGGCGTCCTGCTTGTCATGGGGCTCTCCAGCGTCGCCGCTCTGGGAGCGGGCGCGATCAGAAACTGGGAGGCCCTCAGGGATGCCTCCGGACCCGCGATGCAGAAGGTCGAGGACGTCTCCGGAGCCCTGACGCAGAGGGTCGAGGAGGTTTCCGGAACCCTGGCGCAGAGGGTCCAGCAGGTTTCCGGAACCACGGCGCAGCGGGTCGAGGAGGTCTCCGGAACCCTGGCGCAGCGGGTCGAGGAGGGTTTCGGAGCCCTGGCGCAGAAAGTCTCTTCTGCTATTGACAGCTGGCAAGATCAACCAGCTCAAACCATAGCCGAACCGTCCCGCGCGGTCATGCCTGGATCGGGTACGTTGGCCGCCGCTTTCACCGCACCGAGTGCCGCGCCTGTCATCCTTAGCGCTGAGGGTTCCAAAACTCCCGGAACGGGACCGGATTCGTCTCCTGCTGCGTCGATCGAAAGGAACGCAGCCCCTGCCGTCGCCACCAATTCCGAGCGCTCCGGAACACGCGGCATTGAACCAAACGCGCCAACCGGCAGCCCGTTCGGCGTCGGCGACCGCCTCAAGCTCGCGTTCTACGAGCGAGTCGACGTCGAGGAAGACAAGTGGGGAGGCACGTCCTCGGCCTCGGCCCTGGGCGGCATCCTGCAGCGTCCGGAACTGAGCGGCGAATATACTGTTCAGGAGGACGGCACGATTTCCTTGCCCTTGCTTGGCTCCGTTCCGGTCGCCAACCGGTCGGCGCAGCAAGTACAGGACGACCTGGTGGAAACCTTCAACCAACTTCTTGGCCGCAAGGGGCTGGTCAACATCCTGTCGCTGGAGCGCTCGCCTATTTACGTGCTGGGGCCGGTCAGGAATCCAGGCTCGTTCAAGTACGCGCCCGGCATGACGATCCTACATGCCGTCGCGCTGGCCGGCGGACTGAACCAGAGCTCGAGCGAGCCGT
This sequence comes from Mesorhizobium sp. M2A.F.Ca.ET.067.02.1.1, assembly GCF_004023285.1. Lineage (NCBI taxonomy): Bacteria > Pseudomonadati > Pseudomonadota > Alphaproteobacteria > Hyphomicrobiales > Phyllobacteriaceae > Mesorhizobium > Mesorhizobium sp. M2A.F.Ca.ET.067.02.1.1. The sequence goes on along the minus strand of NZ_RZSB01000050.1, from coordinate 10,583 downwards.
GGCAGCAGATCGAAGCCGTGCGTGAAACCCAGAAGCGGAGCGGGGCGATCGATGCCATGGTGAAACTGCTCGCGCGCGCGGCCGTCCTGGAAGCCGAGCGCGACGGGACGGCGCCCAAGATCCCGTCCCAGTTGCTGGAATTGGCCGGCCCGACCGAAGCCGCCAATCTCGTCAATGAGCAGAGCGACCGCCGTAATGCCCTCGCCATGGCCCGCAAGTATCGCGAACGCGCGAGCCTGGCGGCGCTGGAGGCAGCCAAGCAGGATGTCGTCGCGTATGGACACATGGAATCGCTGGACGAGCTCGTCAAGCTGCGCCAGGAGCGCGTCAACACCATGCAAACGCTTGTGAACCGCAAAGTTCTCAACGTGACCATGATGGACCAGGCCCAGGCCGAGCTGTCTGACGCGGAACAACGTCGGCAGGACGCCCTTAACCGGTTCTCGAGCGCCAAGCAGCGCGTCGCTTCGCTGGAGGCTGAGGTGATGCAAGCCCGCGCCGACCACACGAACGATCTTGAGGTCGAGCTTGAGACGACGGAGAATCAGATCGCGACCAATGTGCACGACTTGAACGCCAGCGAAGGCGTCCTGTACACGTTGCCGGTGACCCGCGCCCAGTTTGCGGCCCAGTTCACAGCGAACGCGAACAGGGTGACCTATCAAATCGTGCGGCAATCGCCAGCCGGGCCGGTCAGCATCGAGTCCGACGGGATGACCCTTTTGCGGCCAGGCGACCTCGTCAACATAAGCATGGACGAAAGCCAGCCAAGAGAGCCAGCCGGCTCGCCGGTTCCAACCTCGTTGCCGACCGGCGACAACCTGCCGGCCGCGAGCACTCTCAACGAAGCAGCGCCTGGGCGCGTGCTGGCTGATCAGATGATCAATCCGAATTGACGCCTAACAAACGGGTTTGCCGTCGGGGTGGCAATTCCCAACGGCAGCCCGAGCTATAGCGTTGGCAAAGTACTGACGGCATCGTGCTGAAGACTGAAGCTGCCTCTTTCGAGGAGCCTCATTTGCCTGTTATTTTGGAAGCTACTCGGTCGGAAAAGTATTTGAAAGAGGGGAGCATGTCAGGATCTCGCTACGTCTCTCAGTTATCAATCGCTACATCTCAGATTTCAATGCGAAGCGCTATCGTGTGGCTTCAGACGAGCATGCCATGCCTCAGGATACGGTGATCGACGTTAGTGTGGAGACCTTGCAGAACATCGAGAAACTTGAGACCGATTGGAAGGAGCTCGAAGCGCGAGCCACTCACTCATTCTATCTATCCTGGTTGTGGATCGGAACGTGGCTACGGCATCTCCCGGCGGGTGCGCAACCACACGTCTTAGTCGCTCGGACGTCAGGCAAGATTGTCGGCTTGGCGATTATTTGCCGTCGGAGGACGTGGAGTTTCGGGCCGCATGCGCGAGCGCGTTGGCTGCTCAATGAAACCGGAGACGTTCGTTTCGATCGACTGTTCATCGAGTACAACAATATTCTAGCGGAGCGATCCCTGGCCGATGCCGTTAGAGCGGCATGCCTCGAGGCCTTGGCACGTCACTTGCGCTACTCCGACCAGCTGGTGCTCTCTGGAATTGATCAGGACTTTGACTCAGCCGCTTGTCGCACCGCGGGGCGAGCTGGGTTCCTTGCCGAGGTCAAAGCGGTAGATACGGCACGATGGATCGATTTCACCAAAGTCCGCCAGAAAGGCGGAAATTACCGCGCCACGTTGGGCCGAAATACTCGTCAAGCGGTAAGCCGTGCCATGCGGTTATATGCGGAACGCGGGCCCATTGAGTTCCGGACGCAGGAAGCGACAGCTGACGCGCTCGTCGCGTTTGATTTGCTCGCCGAGCTCCATCAGGCGCGGTGGAGACATAAGGGATCCTTTGCCAACCCGAGCTTCCGTCGCTTTCACGAGGACCTTATTGCGCGGGGAGTTCCCACGGGGACCGTCCGCATCTCACGGACTTTGGTTGGGGAGCAGACAATTGGTGTTTTGTACAACTTCGTCCATGACGGGCGTGTTCTCAACTATCAAAGCGGCTTTGTGTTTGAGCGCGACGGCCGGCTCAAACCCGGGCTTATCAGCCATGTGCTGGCGATTGAGGATAGCATCGGACGCGGGGAGTGCGGCTACGATTTTCTGGCAGGCTCCGCCGGGCACAAGTCACACCTGGCCAATGCGGAGCAGCCTTTGCGGTGGATCGCGATAGGCAGAGACAGTCCAGAGCGCCGCATTGAGGCAAAGCTGCGCGGGGCCAAGGGGGTGCTGGGGACCATTGCTGCTCATGTGAGACAGGCCGCGGCTTGAGGTGTCGACCAAAAAGGGAGCTGCCATTCTGATCGAGTCTTTGAGGCCGGCTCTTGGACCTTGAAGCGGCAGGTCGGCTGTTTGGCAAGGGAGGCAAGGAGAGGTTGAATTTGTCTAATCTATGTTTCAGCGTGGCGGAATTGGTAGACGCACCGCACTGTTGATGCGACGCCGCAAGGCTTGTAGGTTCGACTCCTACCGCTGGAGCCATAGATTCTAAATCGCAACGTAGCGACCATAACCGATCGATAGTCAGAAGAGGTAATCCGAATTGGATCTTAACTGACGATGGCATCGCAAGCGACGCGCGGAGACTGCTTTGACCTGACGCGATTTCGCAGCAAGTAACATTTCTAGGGCTTTATAGCCTCCATCCATACACCAAAATATCCGCCCACCGCTCCTTGCTCTCGCCCTTACATGATTGTTTCATCGCGGATCGGCATGAACGGCCCTGCCGTTCTTTACATGCATGAGCGTTCCCAGCGATCGGGAGCCACGTATGACTTCTGACTGCCCCGTGCTCGAGTTCATCCAATTTTCTGGCGCTCCGGCGGAGCCGGAACCGCCCCCTTCATACTCTTTGGACGAAGTCGGGCTGAGATCCGGGATCATTATGCCGATTTTCGAGAAAGATGGTTTAGAGGTTCTGGCATTCATGCTCGACGCGGAGCAGAACGTCATCCGCGAGATAGGCGTTTGCCTCAACGAAGAGGAACGTCGGCGCGCCGATGGGTTGAGACTGGAGCGGGATCGCCGCCGCTTTGAAGCCACCCGTGGGCTGCTATACCGGGTCCTCGCTTCCAAACTGGGAATCTCGCCGTCCGACCTCGAACTGGAATATGGAAGCCTGGGCAAACCCTACCTCTCGCCACGCATGCCTGCTCGCGATTTGCGCTTCAGCGTCTCACGATCCGGAGATGTCGCGCTGGTCGCTCTCTCGACCAGGGAGGAGGTCGGGGTGGACATCGAGGCCGTTCTTCCCGTGCCCGAAGCGGACGAGATCGCAGCGCTCTGCTTTTCCACCTCCGAGTACCGGTCGTACACCGCCCTGGGCCAGCAAGACCGGCCGGAAGGCTTCCTCCGGCGCTGGACCCGGCTGGAGGCTGTCTCAAAGGCCCTTGGGTGCGGTTTGGGACAGCCCCTTTCTTGGGAGGAAGAGGACTGGACTCTTCATAGCTTCGTACCGAAACCCGGGTACATCGGGACCGTGGCAGTCCGGAATTGAGTGGTAGTCCGGAATCGAAATGTCGGCGATGCCATCATTCACTTACGATGCACTGCAGATAAGCGAGGAGGGCAACCAACTCGAGAGAGCCTATGTTGGCGGACGTGATGCAGATCCCGGAGCTTCTCGCAGACCTCGCGGTCAAGGACATCAAGGTTTGGGTAGAGGGTGACCGGCTGCGCTGCAACGCCCCAGCTGGCGCACTGACTGCCGAGTCTTCCAACCAGTTGCGTGAGCGGAAGGGCGAAATCATCGCGTTTCTGAACATGGCCACGGCGGCAGCCCAGCAACAGCCAGCAATCATCCCCCTGCAGTCTCGCGGAACACGCACGCCCATCTATGCCGTGCCCGGGCATATCGGGGCGCCCTTCTCATTCTCGGACCTGTCGAAGCACCTGGGTGGCGATCAGCCGTTCTACGCACTCCAACCGTCCGGCTTCGATGGGCAGAGCGAACCGATGGAACGCGTCGAAGATATTGCCGAGTATTTCGCCCGCCAGATCGTCGCATATCAGCCCACCGGTCCCTACATCATCGCCGGTTACTGCTCCGGCGCTGCAACCGCTCTCGAGTTGGCGAAAATCCTGCGTCAACGCGGAGCGGAGGTCCCATGCATGGCGCTCTTTGGCCCCCTGCACCCCATCACCTTTAAGGAATTGCCGCGTCAGTTATATTTCTTTGCCAATCGCACCGCCGATTCATTTCTGCGAGAGATAGCAAAGCTGCCGACCTTCGGCGCTCGTCTCCGGTATTTCGGCAGGCGTCTTCGGAACCTCGGCGGGCACGTCGGCGCCCTCGTGACCCCCAAAGAGCCTGTCACGACCGACCCGGTGCTGGCGAGCAGAGCTCGACTCAAATCCACGGCGATCACGGCTTTGCGGCGGTACACCCCCACCCCGTATTCGGGTCGAGTATGCATTTTCCTTCCGAACAAGGCTTGGATGCGATCGGGTGCGGCACCGCGCCAATGGCTTCGAGTAACGCCCCAAGCCGAATTCTATTTCGGGCCCGAGGACTGCAACGATAGTCGTATGCTGGAGGAGCCGGATGCGCCTGCCATCGCAGAACTCTATCGCCAGGCAACCCGAAGGGCTGGGCGATTGATGTGATTGATCTTTGATTTCTGCACTGGGGAGCGTATCTGATGAACGAGGTCCTGCCTATCGCGGTGAAGGGCGTAGCGCTCTCCCCGCTGAAAGATGCCGATCATAAGACGCTGGTTGTCGAGTACAACGCTACGGCAGCACCCTACCCGTCGGACAGGACGATCATCGATCTCTTCCGAGACCAGGCGAGGCGCAGTCCTAACGCCGAAGCGATCCGTTTCGGCGACGCAACGCTGACGTACCGGCAGCTCGACGAACGCTCCAACCAGATGGCCATGCATCTGAGCTCGACCGGCGCTGGGCCAGGTCGGATTGTCGTTGTGTTCATGGAGCATTCCATTGAGGTCGTCGTCGCGATCTTGGGCGTCCTGAAGTCGGGCGCGGCCTACGTGCCGGTGGATGCGGCGACGCCGAAGGGGCGTCTCGCAACGATCCTGAAGGACATTGCCAACGGGACCGACGGGCGGGCGCCGGTGGCGATCACACAGGCGCGCCTTCAATCCGTCATTTCCCCGAACCTTGCCGACATTTTCCTGCTCGACGCCGATTTCGGGCCGATTTTGAATCAGCCGGATTCGGCCCGGCCGTCCGCTGCCACTCCGGACAGCGCCGCCTATATCATTTTCACTTCCGGCTCGACCGGCACGCCCAAGGGCGTTGTGATCGAGCACCGGAACCTGGTGAACTACATCTGGTGGGCCGCTCGGGTGTACGGTTCCAGCGAAGGTGACGCATGGCCCCTTTTCTCATCCCTGGCCTTCGACCTGACCGTTACCACGCTCTATACGCCACTCGTCACCGGCGGCCGCATCGTGGTCTATCGCGGTGATCCCGGAGTCCAGAGCATGGTCGTGCTCAAGGTCATCGACGACAATGCCGTCAATATCATGAAGCTGACGCCGGCGCATCTCGCGATGATCCGCGACCGCAATCTCGAGACCACAAGGCTGCGCAAGTTCATCGTGGGCGGCGAGGACTTCAAAACCGAATTGGCTCGCGATATCACCAACGCCATCCCCCATCCCATCGAGATCTACAACGAGTACGGACCAACCGAAGCCACGGTGGGCTGCATGATTCACCGTTTCGACATCGACCGGGATCAATCCGCATCGGTGCCGATCGGCGTTCCGGCCGCCAATGCGGGCATCTACGTCCTCGACAAAGCACATCGACCGGCCGCCCCCGGCACCATCGGTGAGATGTTCATTGCCGGCGACGGTCTCGCGAGGGGCTATTTCAATCGCCTTGACCTGACAGACGAGCGTTTCCTTACGGTCACCGATCCTCGCGATGGGTTTTCGAAACTGCGGCTGTACAAGACCGGGGATCTCGCCCGCTGGAACTCGGAAGGGCGCCTGGACTTTCTCGGCCGCGCCGATCATCAGGTGAAGATCGGTGGCGCACGTGTCGAGCTGGGCGAGATCGAAGCCCGGCTTCTCAAGCATCCGCACGTTCAGGAATGCGCTGTCACCGCCATCGCCAACCCGGCGACGACACCAAGGACGGTCGAAACGGGCGATCTCAAACCGCCAGCGGCAGAAGACGGCATCGCGCGACTTGTGGCTTACTATGTCTCGTCGAAACCCCTGACCGTCGCGGAGCTGCGCGCGCACCTCGCCGAAGAACTCCTGGGATCCATGATTCCGACGCACTACGTCTGCCTCGAACGGATGCCGCTCACGTCCAACGGCAAGATCGACCGCTGGTCGCTTCCCGAGCCGACGGCGGAGAACTTCCAGCCTGCGCAAGAATTCGCCGCCCCGTTGACGGAGACCGAGAAGACGCTGGCCGCGCTGTGGTGCGATCTCCTCAAGGTCGAGGCAATCGGCCGTCGCGACAACTTCTTCGACTTGGGCGGGGAGTCGCTCCTGGTGATGCGGGCGGTGGCGCGCATGCGCAAGATCTTCGGCGTGGACGTGCAGCTTCGCAATCTCTTTGAGCGCCCGACGCTCGCCGAACTGGCGGAAGCGATCGACGGAATGCGTTGGGTGGCAAATTCCAAAGGCTCCCCACTCTCGGAGGGACCGAGAGAGGAGATCGAACTCTAGCTTGCCGGAATGCCCCGGCCTTCGGCACCGATCCAGGCGGTGCCTTTGCATTGGATGCATGCAGAGCGGACGAAGATGATGGACAAAGCTTGGGTATCACGAGAACCCGGACTGCCTTGGGTGGCGGCGGAATATGAGCTCTTGCGCGACCAAGTGCGCCGGTTCGTAGATGAGGAAATCAAGCCCTGTGCGGATCGTTGGGAAGAGAACGGATTCATTCCTCGTCCGATCCTGCGCCGCATGGGCGAACTCGGCTTCTTCGGCATCCGCTACCCTGCCGAGTATGGTGGCGCCGAGATGGACGCGGTCGCATCAACGGTCTTCGCCGAGGAGCTCGGGCGCTCGACCTACGGCGGCGTCGCCGATGCAATGCTGGTCCATGCCGACATGGCTTCCTTATACGTCTTTCATGACGGCACCAAAGCCCAGCGGGCGCGCTGGATGCCGGGCATAATCAGCGGCGAGGTGATCACCGCGGTCGCCATCACGGAGCCTGATGCGGGCTCGGACGTGAAGGCCATCCGCACACGCGCGCTGCGAGATGGCGAATCCTACGTGCTCGACGGCACGAAGCTCTACATCACGAATGGCGTCCACGCGGATCTCTACTGTGTCGCAGCCAAGACTGATCCCTCGGCAGGAAGCCACGGGATCACTATGTTCCTCGTCGAGAAGGGGACGCCAGGCTTCAGTGTCGCGCGCGAGTTGGACAAGCTCGGCTGGCGTTCCTCCGATACGGCGGAGCTCGTCTTTGATGGTTGCCGCATCCCTGCCGAGAACGTGCTCGGCACGGAGGGACAGGGCTTCTACTCCATCATGCGCAACTTCCAGAATGAGCGCCTTGTTCTCGCAGGTATGGCGATAGGGATGGCCGAGGCCGCGATCGACATGACCCTCTCCTGGGTGAAAACTCGCCGCGCATTCGGGGGCGTCCTATGGGACATGCAGGCGATCCGACAACGCCTTGCGATGCTCTCTGCGAAAGTGGCGGCAAGCCGTGAGTTTCTCTATGCCACCGCCTGGCGCATGGCGGCGGACGATGATTGCCTGCGCGAGATCTCGATGTTGAAGGCCATCTGCGGCGAACTTGTCAACGAAGTGTTGTATGCGTGCGTGCAGTTCCACGGCGCCATGGGCGTTATGCGAGAGAGTCCGATCGAGCGCATAGCGCGTGACGCCCGCGTCTTATCCATCGCCGGCGGCGCGACGGAGGTGATGCTGGAGGTAGTCGCCTCGATGGCGTGAGCCCAATGCGCGGCACATCCCACCGCGTCAACGCGGAAGTTGTTCGTTTCAACCTCAATTCGCCATGGCTCGGCTGAGTGGAGCACCGGTCTCCGAAAGTGGGTGTGGCCAGTTAAGTATGGCCGACGGGGCGGGTCGCTACGACCAGGGTTGAAACGCCAAATTTCCGCAAAGGCGTTTTTTCGATCCATGGCATGAGCCGCCGGTAGGCCGGTATCGCGCTAGCCGGCAGCCATTGATAGCGCTCTAATACCGGCAGCACATAGTCGACCTTCCGTATTTCGAAACCCGCCGCAGCCACAACATTGCGCAATTCATGGGGCCAGTAGTTCCGTGCCGTCATAACGCGAGCCGACCACGAACTCGGCAACCAAGGAAGCAGTGGGATAGGGAAACCGAAGCTGCGGCCCAGAACCCGCATCCCATGGCCCTCAAAAGGGAACCAGCGATTTGGACTCATCACGACCAGAAGCCCGCCGGGCCTCAGGACCCGCCAAATTTCGCGCAGCGTGGCCGCCTCGTCAGCCACGTGCTCAAGAACCTCATTCAACAATGTCGCATCAACGGACGCATCCGGTAATGGGAAGTCGTCGGTGCAGCAGTGATATTCGATCGCATCTGGCCGCCGATTAAGCTTCTCATCATTCACCAGTTTGCGAGCCATGGCCTCATCGATCCTCGATCGTTCAGGATCGACGCCAATTGCTTTCTGGGCACCCCAGGCGACCAGGGCCTCGGTGTAGCCGCCCTCGGCGCAGCCGCAGTCGAGCCAGACCCCCTGCAGCAGTCCCAGGTCTCTCAACTTGCCGAGCCTGTAAGCAACATTACTTCCGATCGCGGTCGAGTCGCCGGGATGGGGGTAGCGTGGCGCAGTACGCGCGCGCCATACAGGATTCTCGCTTGTCGCGATGCCCCGCAGGCCATCCAATTGCGGTCGATAACGTTGTGCCATGGACGGTGTCTCCTACTCTCCAATGGTTACGCGACCGGCGGCCCTTCATGCACAGGACCGCCGACGGAATTCAGCTTCGTTGCGAAGGCCAAAACGAGGGCCGCGCACACGCCCTCGATGCTGACGGCGAGCGTCCAGCCCAGGACCAGGCCTTGAAGTCCACTGTGCTTCGCTCCCGCGATCACCAGGCACAGCTCCAGCAATCCACCAAGCGCGAACCAGCGAGATGCCTTGCGCATCCTGTCCCCCAACCGCGCCAAGGTGCAGGCATGGAATTTGAGCGTTGATCCCAGCAGGCTAAAGCCGAGAAGGCGCAGGCTCGATCCGGCGATTTCAGCATAGGCTGGATTGAAGACCGCAAGGATCGTCTGCGAATAGGTGAAGATGAAAACGGCGCAGACCAGCGAAAAGAGCAATGACGCCATAACCGATACAAGGATGTCGTGTCTGGATTGTTTCGGGCTCGCTCTCACCACGGGGAACAGGACAGTGGCCATCGCCGCGGGAATCAACGAGGCGATGGTGACCAGCATCCATAGGGATACGAAAGCGGCATTGATGGCCGGAGAAAGGAGAACAAGCACAACGTAAGGCATGATGATGCCGGGAGCCTGCAAGGCTGCGTCGAGCACGTAGTGGTCGAAGACCTTCCTCCGCAGCGTACGGAGCAACTGGAAATCGGGAGGCCCAACGAGGCGACGCGCACCGCCCCGGGTCAACAGGTCCACGCCGATGATGGACGCCAGAAGACCGGCCACCCAGCTCAGAATAAGCGCGGTATGGGACGTGTAGCCGCCAACCGCGGCGGTGGCGATTAGCATCAGCTTCAACGTGCAGAACAGCACTTGCCGGATCATCCTGCCGGTGGCGCGCAGGGTGCCCAGGAACGCCTGGTCGACCAAGATGGCGAGAACGGTCAGACCGCAGCCGAGGACGAACACAACACCCACGAACCAGCCGCCGATCAGCTCGGTAGAGCTGCTGAAACACGCGTGCCCGAAGACGAACAACAAGGCCAGCCCGACCCCCAGCGCCACCCCGAAGCACAGTGCTGCGGCCACCAGACCGCGCTCCCTGCCGGGATTCCGGACGATCTCGCCCACCAGCATGGTCCCGAGCCCTGCCTCCCCCAGCGTGCCGATAAGTCCCATCACGGACAGCAGGGCAGAGGTGTTGCCGATCACCTCCGGCGGAAACAGCCGCGCCGCGAGCCACCAATAGACGAACCCGAGACCGGCCGCTGCAACCGTTCCGGTTGCCATGGCGCCGGAATTCATCACGAACGCGGCGCTCTTTCGAAGCTCCCGGCGCACGCGAGCAATGGCCGTCCAGGAATGGTCAACCGACGCCATTGCTATCCCGAACCTTGCTGTGCCGGCACCGCGGACCTTCCGGGGGCTGGGCGCAGGACGTCCCGGTACACCTGCTCGATCCGAGTCACGACGGCTCCGGCCTTGAGGCGCTCGATCCTGGCGAGGCCTGTCGCCTCCAGGCGGGCGAGCAAGGCGCGGTCATCCAGAAATGTCTGCATTGCGTGGCCGAGGGCATGCGAGTCGCCGCTCGGCACGAGAAGGCCTGTTTGGCCATGATCGACGATATCCGGCATGCCACCAACGTCCGTTGCGACGACTGCTTTGCCGGATGCCATAGCCTCCATGATCACTGTCGCACAGGCTTCTGGCCCCACCGATGGC
>NZ_RZSB01000509.1:0-4380 GCF_004023285.1 Mesorhizobium sp. M2A.F.Ca.ET.067.02.1.1 | reverse complement strand
TGGTTAAGGAACGCGGCGACCGCAACCAATGGACCTTCGGTGTCTCGACCACTTATCGCTTTAATTTCACCATGTAGGCCGCGAAACCGGCTTCATGCCTTGAATTCCGCGCTTTATTCCTGCCGCGCCATCCGCTAAAAGCCACGCCATGATGAGCTTTTCGCGCCTTTTCGCGATCGCGATACGAATTACAGGCCCGGTGTTCCGGGCGGCCTGAGCGCCGCTGGAGCCGCCGGGAGTTTTCGCGCGCGCCCCTCGCGCTTTTTCAAGAAAATCAACGCATATCGCCCAAAAGTGGGCTCCGGTTTGGGAAATTGATATGCGTCAGCTAAGACCTCAACGCCCGGGCTTTCCGCCGCCGGGCAACGCAGATGGCAGATCAATGACCGACACTCCAATGACCGACGCTGTTGAAACGATCGACTATTCCAAGACGCTTTATTTGCCGCAGACGGATTTCCCGATGCGCGCCGGCCTGCCCGAGAAGGAGCCCGGCCTGGTCAAGCGCTGGCAGGACATGGACCTTTACAGGAAGCTGCGCGAGGAGGCCGCCGGCCGCGAGAAATTCGTGCTGCATGACGGTCCGCCCTACGCCAATGGCAACATCCATATCGGCCATGCGCTGAACAAGATCCTCAAGGACGTCATCAACCGCTCGTTCCAGATGCGCGGCTACGACGCCAACTACGTGCCGGGCTGGGACTGCCACGGCCTGCCGATCGAGTGGAAGATCGAGGAGCAGTATCGCGCCAAGGGCAAGAACAAGGACGAGGTGCCGGTCAACGAGTTCCGCAGGGAATGCCGCGACTTCGCGGCCGATTGGATCAAGGTGCAGGGCTCAGAGTTCCAGCGCCTGGGCGTCATCGGCGATTTCGACAACCCCTACACGACGATGGCCTACCATGCCGAGGCGCGCATCGCCGGCGAGCTGCTGAAATTCGCCATGTCGGGGCAGCTCTACCGCGGCTCGAAGCCTGTGATGTGGAGCGTGGTCGAGCGCACCGCGCTCGCCGAAGCCGAGGTCGAGTATCAGGATTATGAGAGCGACACGATCTGGGTGAAGTTTCCGGTCGCGAGCCTCGCCCAGCCGGTCGCCGGCGCGGCGCCGCCGCAGGACGACACCGCGCTCGATCTGGTCGAGGCGCATGTCGTCATCTGGACGACCACGCCCTGGACCATCCCCGGCAACCGTGCCGTCAGCTATTCGCCGCGCATCGCCTATGGCCTGTATGAGGTGACGGCGGCCGAGAACGCCTTCGGCCCGCAGCCCGGCGAGAAGCTGATCTTTGCCGATGCCTTGGCCGAGGACTGCGCCGCCAAGGCCAAGGTCACGTTGAACAGGCTTCACAGCGTCTCGGCCGAACAGCTTGGGAAGCTTACGCTTTCGCATCCTTTCAAGGGTCTCGGCGGCGGCTATGGGTTCCCGGTGCCGATGGTTGCCGGCGAGCATGTCACCGATGACGCCGGCACCGGCTTCGTCCACACCGCGCCCGGCCATGGCCGCGAGGACTTCGACGCGTGGATGGAGGCGGCCGCCGATCTTCGGGCACGCGGCGTCGACACCACGATCCCGTTCACGGTCGACGACGCCGGCTTCTTCACCAAGGACGCGCCGGGCTTCGGCCCGGGACGCGAAGGCGGCGCCGCGCGTGTCATCGACGACAACGGCAAGAAGGGCAACGCCAACCAGGCGGTCATCGATGAGCTGATCAAGCGCAATGCGCTCTTCGCGCGCGGCCGGCTGAAGCACAGCTATCCGCATTCCTGGCGCTCGAAGAAGCCGGTCATCTTCCGCAACACGCCGCAATGGTTCGTCTATATGGACAAGGACCTCGGCGACGGCACGACGCTACGCAGCCGCGCGCTTAAGGCGATCGACGACACGCGCTTCGTGCCGGCGGCCGGCCAGAACCGCATCCGCGCCATGATCGAGGAGCGCCCGGACTGGGTGCTTTCGCGCCAGCGCGCCTGGGGCGTGCCGATCGCCGTCTTCGCCGACGAGGACGGCAATGTGCTGAAGGACGAGGCCGTCAACCATCGCATCACGGAGGCTTTCGAGAAGGAGGGCGCCGACGCCTGGTTCGCCGACGGCGCCAAGGAACGTTTCCTCGGCAATCACGATGCCTCGAAATGGCACCAGGTGATGGACATCCTGGACGTCTGGTTCGATTCCGGCTCGACTCATGTCTTCACGCTGGAAGACCGTCCGGACCTCAAATGGCCGGCCGACGTCTATCTCGAGGGTTCCGACCAGCATCGCGGCTGGTTCCATTCCTCGCTGCTCGAAAGCTGCGGCACAAGGGGCAGGGCGCCTTATGAGGCGGTCATCACCCATGGCTTCACCATGGATGAGGAAGGCCGCAAGATGTCGAAATCGCTCGGCAACACGGTGGTGCCGCAGGACGTGATAAAGCAGTCTGGCGCCGATATCCTGCGGCTCTGGGTGGTGACGACCGATTATTGGGAAGACCAGCGGCTCGGCAAGAACGTGCTGCAGACCAATATCGACGCCTATCGCAAGCTCAGGAACACCATCCGCTGGATGCTGGGCACGCTCGCCCATGACGACGGCAAGGACGTGCCGGTGGAGGCCATGCCGGAGCTGGAGCGGCTGATGCTGCACCGGCTTTCCGAGTTGGACGAAGTGGTGCGCCAGGGCTACGACGCGTTCGAGTTCAAGCGCATCACCCGAGCGCTGCTCGACTTCATGGTGGTGGAGCTTTCGGCATTCTATTTCGATATCCGCAAGGACGCGCTTTACTGTGACGGGCCGTCGAGCCTGCGCCGCCGCTCGGCCGTCCAGGTGGTGCGCCATCTCTTCGAATGCCTGGTGAAATGGCTGGCTCCGATGCTGCCCTTCACCACCGAGGAAGCCTGGCTCGACCGCCATCGGGAAGCCGTCTCGGTGCATCTCGACCAGTTCCCGGAGATCCCGCAGAACTGGCGCAACGAGGCGCTGGCCGAGAAATGGCGCAAGGTGAGGCAGGTGCGCCGTGTCGTCACCGGCGCGCTGGAGATCGCGCGCGCCGAGAAGCTGATCGGCTCGTCGCTGGAGGCCGTGCCGGTGGTGACGCTGGACGACGCCGCGCTGGAGGCGGCCATCGCCGATGTCGACATGGCCGAGATGGCGATCACCAGCGACCTCGTCATCAAGCATGGCAAGCCGCCGGAGGGCGCCTTCACGCTCGACGACGTCAAGGGCGTGGCGGTGGTGGTGGAGAAAGCCGAGGATCGCGGCCTCACCAAATGCGCGCGCTCCTGGCGCTACACCGCCGATGTCGGGCAGGACCCGGAATTCCCGGATGTCTCGGCCCGCGACGCGGCCGTGCTGCACGAGCTGAAGGCGCTCGGGCGTCTCTAGGTGCATGTCGCCCAAAAGTGTGCGGCGGTTTTGGGCTAACGACATGCACTCTTCAAACAAGTGCATGTCGGCCAAAAGTGTGCAGCGGTTTTGGGATCAACGACATGCGCCGGTCAAATAAGTGCAAAAGTACCACGCCGGGCGGCCCATATCCGCCCGTGCGTTGCCCTTAACAAGTGGTTGAGGTAAACACGCGACACTCCGGCAGACAAATTGTCGCCGGATTTCCGTCGCAAGTGCGGGGAAGAAGGGGACCGTGCCCTTGGCCGGTGGCGACCGAAAGGCAGTTAGAGTGGGACTTTTTGGCATGACCGACAGAACGTTCGCGCGCGCCGCGCTGGTGGCGCCGCTTGTGGTATCGGCCATCGCCTTGTCGGGCTGCATGAGCTCGCCGACCTACGGAACCGACAAGACGGCAGCCGCGCAGCTCTTCGACGACGTTTCGGGCGCGGCCTCGATCACGCCGAAGCGCCGCACTCCGATCGACTACAAGCCGCGCCCTGACCTGGTGAAACCCGCGCCGGGGCAGAAGCAAAACCTGCCGCCGCCGCAGGAAAGCATCGAGACGGCGAGCACCGAATGGCCCGAATCGCCCGAGGCGCGCCGCGCCCGCATCCGCGCCGACGCCACCGCCCACCAGAACGATCCGAATTACCAGCCGGAAGCCGTCGAGGATGTCCAGACCGATCCCGCGTCGGTGAAGAAGGCGATGGCTGACTCGGCCTCCAGCCACCCGCCACGCTGGTCGCCCGATGATTCCAGCGCTACGCGCACCGCCGAGATCCAGCGCCGGCTTGCCGAGCAGAAGCAGGGCGACCCGACCACTCGCAAATATCTGAGCGAGCCGCCGCTTGCCTATCGCCAGCCCTCCGATGCCGCGCCGCAGAACGAACTCGGCGAGGACGAGTACAAGAAGGAGCGCCGCCTCAAGGCACAGGCGGAAGGCAAGAAGGGCGGCTGGTTCGACTGGCTGGGGCTGTAAGTAGTGAATAGTGAATAGTGAATAGTGAATAGTGAAT
>NZ_RZSB01000508.1:0-4384 GCF_004023285.1 Mesorhizobium sp. M2A.F.Ca.ET.067.02.1.1 | reverse complement strand
GGCGAGATGACGTTTTCCGCGAAGGCGTCGAGATCGGTCAGCGGGACCGTGTCGCTGACCAGCGACATCAGAAGGATCGGCGCGTCGGCCGGATTGACCTTGCGATAGCTCGGTGGCGAGGTCATTTCCGGCGGCAGCGATCTTTGCGTTCGCGCGATCGCCGCCTGCACGTCGGCGGCGGCGGCATCGATGTCGCGGTTCAGCACGAACTGGATGGCGATCGAGGTCTGGCCGAGCGAATTGGTGGTCGAGATCGAATCGATGCCGGCGATCGTCGCGAATTGCTTGATCAGCGGCGTCGCCACCGATGTCGCCATCGTCTCCGGCGACGCGCCGGGCAGGCTGGCCGAAACATTGACCACCGGAAACTCGGCGCTCGGCAGAGCCGCCACCGGCAGGAACTTATAGGCAAAGATACCGCCCAGAATGAGGGCGAACGACATCAGCAGCGTGGCGACGGGCCTGCGAATGCAGAATTCGGAGATCATTGGGCAGCCCCGTCGGCCTTGTCTGCCTCCGCGACCTTGGCCTGGTCACCGGATCCGGCGGTCTTGCCTTCGTGCACCGCCGCGCCGTCTTTCAACCGTGTCTGGCCCTCGACGACGACCTTCTCGCCGCTCTTGAGACCATCACTGATGGCGCTGTACTGGCCCTCCGTCAGCGCCACCTGCACCGGACGCATCTCCACGGTGTTGTCCGGCTTGACGACATAGACGAAGGGCCCCTTCTGGCTGGGCTGCACCGCGACCGTCGGCACCGAGGTCATGTGCGGCATCGTGCCGGCATCGAGCACCACATTCACATATTGCCCCGGCCACAGCGAAAGATCCGGGTTGGGTATGCTCGCCCGCGTGGCGATGGTGCCGGAAGCGGTATCGACGCCGGAATCGACGAAGTCGAGCGTGCCCTTGCCGATGGGCGTGGGGTCAC
This sequence comes from Mesorhizobium sp. M2A.F.Ca.ET.067.02.1.1, assembly GCF_004023285.1. Taxonomy (NCBI): domain Bacteria; kingdom Pseudomonadati; phylum Pseudomonadota; class Alphaproteobacteria; order Hyphomicrobiales; family Phyllobacteriaceae; genus Mesorhizobium; species Mesorhizobium sp. M2A.F.Ca.ET.067.02.1.1. The sequence goes on along the minus strand of NZ_RZSB01000508.1, from coordinate 3,454 downwards.
CGTCCTTGGTCAGCGTCACGTTGCCTTGCTGCGGGTCGGCGAGCGCCTTGTGCAAGAGGGCGAGGTTGCTTTCCGGCAGCGTGAAATTCACCTGCAGCGGGTCCATCTGCGTGATGGTGACCAGCGGCGTCGAATTGCTTGAGCTGCCATTGCTGGTGGTGACGAGATCGCCGACCGACACGTTGACGGCGCCGAGCCGGCCCGAGATCGGCGCCGTGATGGTCGCGTAGCTCAATTGCACGGTATCGGCGTCCATCGTCGCCTTGTCGGCATCGATGGTCGCGGCCGCGGCTTTCTGCGCCGCCAGCGCCTGGTCGTAGGTCTGCTGCGTGCCGGCCTGCTTGGCGACAAGGTCCTTGGCGCGCTGCAGGTCGGCCTGGGCGCTCACCAGCATCGCCTGGTCCTTGGCGAGCGTCGCCTGATCCTTGGCGAGTTGCGCCTTCAGCGCGCGATCATCGAGCGAAATGAGCAGATCGCCGGCCTTGACCATCTGCCCGTCCTTGACCGCGATCGACACGATCTGGCTGGAAACACGGGCATTGATGTTGACCACCTCCGGTGACGAGACGAAGCCGATGGCATAGCGCCGGATCGGGAAATCGGCGGTGGTCGCGACGGCGGAGACGATCGAGGCCGAACGCGGACCGCCGCCTTTCGCATTGTCGCCTTTCGCATTGTCCGGGGCGCCGGCCGTCTTGTCGCCGCTCGCCGTCTTGTCGCTCGCGTCAGCCTGCTTGCCCGAAATCAGCTGCTGGACCCAGGCCAGCGTTGTGGGCGAATAATAGAGCCCCGCGGCCGCCAGACAGGCGACCGCAACAACTGCAAAGGCAATTTTTCCGCGCATCGACAAACAAGCCCTCTACCCGACACGCCGATCCCGGTGGTCCATCCTAGCTCGATCCACGGTCGTTCGCCGCGAATTTCGCCGAATAGATAGGACACGGCTTTGGCGGAAAAGGGCCAAAACGCGGCATTACGAAGATTTAATGTGCAGTGCACAATGGTTAGGCAGCCGGGTAACAGGGGATCCGACCGGGCTGTCCACCGATCCGAAAGGCCGCCAAGATGGACGACTGCCGGGCCAGAGAAACGATTGAAGCGGTGCGAGCGATGTCTGCCTTGCTTACATCCCCTGCGGGCCGCGGTTCATCGCCGCGACGCCGGTGCGGCAGATCTCGACCAGGCCAAGCGGCTTCATGATGGCGATGAACTGGTCGAGCTTGGAGCCCTTGCCGGTGATCTCGAAGATGAAATGCTCGGTGTTGGCGTCGATGACCGAGGCGCGGAAGGCGTCCGCAAGCCGAAGCGCCTCGACGCGGGCGTCGCCCGTGCCGGCGACCTTGACCAGCGCGAGTTCGCGCTCCAGCGGCCGCTCCTGTCCCAGCTCATGCGAGCGCACGGTCAGGTCCACCACCCGGTGCACCGGCACGATGCGCTCGAGCTGATGCTTGATCTGCTCCATCACATGCGGCGTGCCGCGCGTCACGATGGTGATGCGCGACAGATGCTTCTCGTGCTCGGTCTCGGAAACGGTAAGGCTTTCGATGTTGTAGCCGCGGCCCGAGAAAAGGCCGATGACGCGGGCGAGAACGCCCGGTTCGTTGTCGACCAGGACGGAAAGCGTATGGGTTTCCGGCTTCTCGGTTTCCTTGGCGATGAAATAAGCCGAACCGGTCGGCTGGAGCTGTGCGTTCATGACATGAATCTCTATTTCAGACTTTTGAGCTAATTCTCAGTTTGCGCACGGCTTTCTCGCGACAGCCCCGCCTTTGTGGCTAGTGTTATGGATGGAGCATGATGTTGCCCGAAATCCGCTTCTCACTTTTCGGCATCATGCTCTAAACCAGTTCCCTGCCCTTGGCGTCGATGGCGTTGGCCACCGCCTCGTCGGTCGCCTCGTCGGGCAGAAGCATCTCGTTATGCGCCTTGCCCGAAGGGATCATCGGGAAGCAGTTGGCCAAGGTCGCCACGCGGCAGTCGAACAGAACCGGCTTCTTCACCGAGATCATCTCGCGGATCGCGTCGTCGAGCTCGTCCGGCTTGTCGCAACGAATGCCGTGGCCGCCATAGGCCTCCGCCAGCTTGACGAAGTCCGGCATCGCCTCGGTGTAGGAATGCGACAGCCGGTTGCCATGCAGCAGCTGCTGCCACTGGCGCACCATGCCCATATACTGGTTGTTGAGGATGAAGATCTTGATCGGCGCCTCATACTGCACCGCCGAACTCATCTCCTGCATGGTCATCTGCACCGAGGCGTCGCCCGCGATATCGATAACCAGCGCATCCGGATGCGCGATCTGCACGCCGAGCGCCGCCGGCAGGCCATAGCCCATCGTGCCCAGGCCGCCCGACGTCATCCAGCGGTTCGGCTTGTCGAAATGATAATGCTGCGCCGCCCACATCTGGTGCTGGCCGACCTCGGTGGTGATGTAGGTGTCCATGTCCTTGGTCAGCGCATAGAGCCGCTGGATTGCATATTGCGGCATGATGACGTCGCTGTTCATCTTGTAGGCCAGCGAATCCCGCGCGCGCCATTTCGCGATCTGCTCCCACCACGGATAGAGCGCCTTCTTGTCTGTCTTGGCGGTCGCCCGCCACAGCCGCACCAGATCCTCTAACACACGGCCGACATCGCCGATGATCGGCACGTCAGTGTGGACGTTCTTGTTGATCGAGGACGGATCGATATCGATGTGGATCTTCTTCGAGTTCGGCGAGAACGCGTTGAGGCGGCCAGTGATGCGGTCATCGAAGCGCGCGCCGATGCAGATCATCACGTCGCAATCATGCATTGCCATGTTGGCTTCGTAGGTGCCGTGCATGCCGAGCATGCCGACCCAGTTCTTGCCCGATGCCGGATAGGCGCCGAGACCCATCAGCGTCGAGGTGATCGGGAAGCCGGTGAGGTCGACCAGCTCGCGCAGCAGATGGCTGGCCTCCGGGCCGGAATTGATGACGCCGCCGCCCGAATAGATGATCGGCTTCTTCGCTCCGGCCATCAGCTCGACGGCAGCCTTCACCTTTTCCAGGTCGCCCTGGACTTTCGGCTGGTAGCTGGTGCGCGGCGCCGTCTGCGGCGGCACGTAGATGCCCTTGGCGAACTGCACGTCCTTCGGGATGTCGACCACGACCGGGCCGGGCCTGCCTGTCGTCGCGACATGGAAGGCTTCATGGATGGTGGCGGCTAGATCGTTGACGTCCTTCACCAGCCAGTTGTGCTTGGTGCAGGGCCGCGTGATGCCCACCGTGTCGCATTCCTGGAAGGCGTCGGAGCCGATCAGCGAGGTCGGCACCTGGCCGGTGAGACAGACCAGCGGGATGGAATCCATCAGCGCGTCCTGCAGCGGCGTCACCGCATTGGTGGCGCCGGCCACGCGGCCGAGGGCTATGCGCGCTCGACCGGTAAGGCCGGCGTGCTCCTGGTGACGTCCGGCCCCGGCGCCACCAATGCGGT
>NZ_RZSB01000507.1:0-4410 GCF_004023285.1 Mesorhizobium sp. M2A.F.Ca.ET.067.02.1.1 | reverse complement strand
GGTTGTTCCCGTCGTCTCCTCGAACGTCTCCGAAGAGGCCAAGACCGAGGACAAGCCGAAGCGCGCCGGCTGGTGGCAGCGCAAAGGTTTCTTCTAAGCTTTTCAAATTGTTGGACTGATTTCTTTTCAAAAATCCCGCGCCGCCTGGCGCGGGATTTTTTTGTTTGCCGAAGCGCAAGGCAAATCGAGATTCAGGTCAGGCCGGCCTCACCTGAATATCGACTTGCCTATGGCGCGAAGATCGACCAGTTCATCATCCGTGCGAGCTTCTCCAGGGCGATGGAGCCGAGCTTGGAGTTGCCGTTCTCGTTGAGGCCGGGCGACCAAACAGCCAGCGAAGCCACGCCGGGCACGATGCCCAAAATGCCGCCGCCGACACCGCTTTTGCCGGGGATGCCGACGTGGAAGGCAAAATCGCCGGAGCCGTCATAGTGGCCGCAGGTCAGCATCAGCGCGCCGATACGGCGTGCCCGCTCGGCCGACACGACCGAATGCCCGGTCGCCGGATTCCTTCCGCTATTGGCGAGGAACCGGCCCGCCATGGCAAGCTGCCGGCAACTCATGGCGATGGCGCAGTGATGGAAATATACGCCCAGTGCCAGCTCCGGCTCATGATGAAGATTGCCGAAGGATTTCATGTAGTTGGCCAAGGCGAAGTTGCGGTAGCCGGTGGCCCGCTCGGACGCCGCCACTTCGCGGTCGATGATGATCGTCTCGTCATCGGCGAGGAACTGGATGAAGCGCAGGATCTCGCCGATCGCCTCGCGCGGCTGATGCCCGGCGAGCAGCACGTCGGAGACGACTATGGCGCCGGCATTGATGAACGGATTGCGCGGGATGCCGTTCTCATGTTCGAGCTGGACGATCGAGTTGAACGGATTGCCGGACGGCTCGCGGCCGACGCGCTGCCAGAGCGCATCGCCGACCTTTCCCAGCGCCAGCGTGAGGGTGAAGACCTTCGAGACGCTTTGGATGGAAAAGGGCTGATCGGCATCGCCGGCAAGGATGACGCGGCCATCATTGGTCACGGCGGCGATGCCGAATTTCTTCGGATCGACCTTGCCGAGCTGCGGGATATAGGTCGCTACCTTGCCGCGATCGGTGCGTTCAGCCATTTCGGCGGCGACTTCCGCCAATGCTTGCTCGAGTTCCGGCATGGCTTCTATTTCAGCCAGTGTTCGATGCGCGCCAGCGCCTCGACCATGTCTTCATGGCTGCCGGCATAGGAAAAGCGCATGGTGCGATGCCCCTGCTGCGGATCGAAATCGCGGCCTGGCGTCGCCGCGACATGCGCCTGGGCCAGCATTTTTCGCGCAAAGGCCATGCTGTCGTTGGTGTGGCGGGTGACATCGCAGAAGGCATAGAAGGCGCCGTCCATGGGTGCTGCCAGCGCAAATCCGAGCTCGGGCAGACGCTTCATCAGAAGGTCGCGATTCAGGGCATAGCGCGCCTTCACCTTTTCGAGCTCCAACGTGGCCTTGAAGGCCTCGATCGCGGCAATCTGCGACAATTCCGGCGGCGAGATATAGAGGCTCTGGGCGATGCGCTCGACCGGCCGCACCAATTCCTCGGGCAGCACCATCCAGCCGATGCGCCAGCCGGTCATGCAATAGTATTTCGAGAAGGAATTGATCACGGTCACCCCGGCGCCATGCGCCAGCGCGGTCACATCGGGCGCCGCATAAGCCAGCCGGTGGTAGATTTCATCGGAGATGACGCCGATGCCGAGTTCCTCCGCCGTCTTCACCAGGGCCGCAAGTTCGTCCGCCGGGATCACCGCACCCGTCGGATTGGCGGGGCTGGCAAACAGCACACCCTTCAGCGGCTTATCGCGATGCGCGCTCTTCAGATGCTCGGCATGCAGATAGGCGTCCGCGCCGAGCTCGATCTCGACGATCTCGATGCCGAGCGCGGCCATGATGTTGCGATAGGCCGGATAGCCGGGCGCGGCGATGGCCACGCGGTCGCCCGGATCGAACATGGCCAGGAAAGCGAGGTTGAAGGCGGCCGACGACCCCGTGGTGACGGCAATGCGCGACGGCGCGACGTCGATCCCGTAATGCTCGCCATAGTGCTCGGCGATCGCCTTGCGCAGATCGGCCAAGCCCAAGGCATCGGTGTAGCCGATGCGGCCGTGCCTGAGGGCCGCGGCCGCCGCTTCGCGTACGCCTGCCGGCGCGGAATCCGACGGCTGGCCGACGGCCATCGACACCACAGGCACGCCGGTGGCCTTCAGCCGGTTGGCTTCGGCCAGGATGTCCATGGCGTGGAAGGGCTCGACTTCCCCCCGGCGCGAAAGCGAAACGACCATTTGACCTCTTCCAACTGCCCTATTTCGGCGAATTCCGGACGCAAGCAGCGCAGACTTGTCCTTGAACTGCCCTAGTTAAAGGAACAGCGCCGCACAAATGCCCGATTGATGTGGGGATCACAAGCGCGCAGGAAGTTGCCGGCGCCGACTTTTCATCTTTCGCCCGCTCGTCTACCAGTGGACCTATGTTGAGCCGACCCCGACCATCGATTGGCAGATCGACCTCTCTCAGCCGAACCGCGCGCGGCTTCGCGACGCTTATGCTTGCCGCCGCCGTTGCCGTGTCGAGCTCGGTCAGCGCCTTCGCGCAAGGCGTGCCGGTGGTGCGCGACGCCGAGATCGAGGCGCTGGTGCGCGACTATGCCCGCCCGATCTTCAAGGCCGCGGGGCTTGCCAATGACGGCATCGACATTGTTCTGGTCAATGATCCGAGTTTCAACGCTTTCGTCACCGGGCGGCGCCTGTTCGTCAACACCGGCGCGCTGGTGACCGCCGAAACGCCGAACGAGATCATCGGCGTCATCGCGCACGAGGCCGGCCATATTGCCGGCGGTCATCAGCAGAAATTGCGCGACCAGCTCGACCGCGCCAAGACAATGGCCATCATCGCCACGCTGCTCGGCGCCGGTGCCATGGTGGCCGGCGCGACCACCAACAGCAAGGGCCTGGCGGGCGCCGGCATGGGGGTTGCCGCCGGCGGCGGCGAGATGGCGCAGCGCTCGATCCTTGCCTATCAGCGCACCGAAGAGATCACCGCCGACCGTTCGGCGATCACCTATCTCAACGCCACCGGCCAGTCCGGCATGGGCATGCTGAAGACCTTCGGCCGCTTCCAGAGCGCGCTGTCGCTCGCCGGCACCCAGGTGGATCCCTACCGGATCAGCCATCCGATGCCGCAGGAGCGCATCGCCAACCTTGAAGTGCTGGTCAAGCAGAGCCCCTTCGTCAATGTTGTCGACCCCCCGGCGCTGCAGCAGCGGCACGACATGATGCGCATCAAGATCGCCGCCTATATGCAGGGCCAGGCGGCTGTCGCGCGGCTGATGCGCAAGAATCCGACCAGCCTCGCCTCGCGCTATGGCGACGCGCAGCAGACCTATCTTTACGGCAATCCAGGCGCCGCGCTGACCAAGACGGCGGCGCTGATCAAGGAACAGCCGAAGAACCCCTATTTCCAGGAGCTGCGCGGCGATATCCTGATGAAGGCCAACAAGCCGAAGGACGCGGCGGACGCCTATGCCAAGGCGGTGAGCCTCGATCCCGCGCATTCCGGACTGCTGCTGGTCTCGCTCGGCCAGGCGCTGATGGCGGTGGGCACGCCTGATTCGCTGAAAAAGGCCGTGGTCCAGCTCAACAACGGCGTCGGGCGGGACAAGGAGAATGCCGAAGCCTATCGCTTCCTGGCGCAGGCCTATGGAGAACAGGGCGACATTCCGGCCGCCGATCTTGCCACCGCAGAGGGCCATTACTATGCGGGCGACTACAAGAATGCGAAGATCTTCGCCATGCGCGCTCAACAGAAATTGAAGCGCGGCGAACCCCGCTGGGTGCGCGCTCAGGATATTATAAACTACACACCGTCTAACAAACTCAAATGAACCTCCCGGACGTCGGCGACGACGAAGGCGGACCGGAACAGGAAAAAGGACGACGATAATGAACAAGGCAATCCTGCTTGGCAGGGCCGGCGGCCTGGCGGTGGCGCTCGGCATGCTGGCCTTCGGTTTCGTGGCGGGAAATCCGCAGGCCGCGAAGGCCGACACCGTGCAGGTCGCCCAGGTCACGTCCTCCGCCGACACCCAGGCGGCCGCCGATACCAAGATCGATCGCAAGGAGGTCGAGGGCATCATCCGCGACTACCTCTTGAAGAACCCGGAAGTGCTGCTCGAGGTGCAGGACGCGCTCGAGGCCAAGCAGAAGGAAGAGCAGCGGCTTGCGGCACTCGGCGTCATCAAGAATTCCAAGGACGAGATCTTCAACTCGACGTTCGACGGCGTCGTCGGCAACCCCAAGGGCAAGGTCACGATCGTCGAGTTCTACGACTACAATTGCGGTTTTTGCAAACGCGCCATCGAGGACATGCAGGCTTTGACCAAGTC
>NZ_RZSB01000506.1:0-4438 GCF_004023285.1 Mesorhizobium sp. M2A.F.Ca.ET.067.02.1.1 | reverse complement strand
TAGTGAATCTGAGTGGTTTGTGAATATTGAATGGTTCACACCGGCTTCCGATACGTTTCTTCCGCATCGAACAGCGGCCTACTGCCGTCGCCGGCAAGCGTTGCTTTGCCGTCATTCAGCCCCACCGTCCGATAAAAACAAGAACGCCGTCCGGTGTGGCAGGTTGCGTCGTGGCCCAACACTTTCACGCGCAACCATATCGCGTCCTGGTCACAATCCGTGCGCATCTCGACGACCTGCTGGAAGTTGCCCGAGGTCTCGCCCTTCTTCCACAGCGCATTGCGCGAGCGCGACCAGTAGTGTGCAATGCCGGTTTCCAGCGTAAGCGCCAGCGCCTCGGCATTCATATGCGCGACCATCAACAGCATGCCGTCACCGGCGTCGGTGACGACGACGGCGACGAGGCCCGCGGCGTCAAAGCGCGGAGAAAAGACGGAGCCTTCCTCCAGCGCTTTCTTGTCTGACGGAGCTTTCGGGAATTCGACTGCCGACATCGCCGGTCCTTATATGTTTGGCCGGCGACGGTCGATCATCAGCCGCCTGCGCGCACCATGGTGACGAAGCGGACCTGCTCCTCGGGCGTATCCTTGAAGACGCCGGTGAAGGTCGAGGTCAGCGTGGTCGAGCCCTGCTTGCGGATGCCGCGCATGGCCATGCACATGTGCTCGGCCTCGAGCATGACGGCGACGCCGCGCGGGTTGAGCACGTCCTGGATGACGCCGGCGATCTGCGCGGTCATCGCTTCCTGAGTCTGCAGGCGGTGGGCGAAGATGTCGACCACGCGCGCGATCTTCGACAGGCCAACAACCTTGCCGTCCGGCAGATAGCCGACATGCGCCTTGCCGATGATCGGCACCATGTGATGCTCGCAATGCGAATGGAACTTTATGTCCTTGACGATGACGAGGTCGTCATAGCCGGCAACCTCCTCGAAGGTACGGCCAAGCTCGTCGGCCGGGCACATGTCGTAGCCGTTGAACATCTCGCGGAAGGCTTTGGTGACACGCTTCGGCGTATCGACCAGGCCTTCGCGATCCGGATTGTCGCCGGTCCAGCGCAGCAATGTGCGCACGGCGGCCTCGACCTCGGCTTCGCTCGGCCGGTCGGTGACGGGCTTGTCCAAATATTGTGAAGGGGGCATGATTTTCTTGATGACGGCATCCATAAAGGCGTCTCCCGTAGTCCCACTCAAAGGTGGGACGAGTTGAACGGACCATGACCTTTTGGGTGAAAATCGCCCATTTCCATCCCGCAAGCGGCGTGAACAGCGGGGCAACGAAGGCAGCTTCCGGCCGCCTTGTCGATGCCCGACTGCCACCATTATATATGGTTGGAGCGGAGCGAAAGGAAGACGCGAGAGCGGCAAACCCTGTTCGCTGGGCGGCGACGGATTGGAAAAATATGATCGACGACGTCTACAATGCGAAAATTCTCGGCTTCGCCGGAAACATCGGGCGTATCGGCCGGCTCGATCATCCCGACGCGACCGCCAGGGCGCATTCCAAATTGTGCGGCTCGACCGTGACCGTCGACCTCAAGATGGATGGCGACGTGGTCACCGATTTCGCCCATGACGTGAAGGCCTGCGCGCTCGGCCAGGCCTCTTCTTCGATCATGGCCCAGCATGTGGTCGGCGCCAACGCCGGCGAATTGCGCGCCGTGCGCGAAACCATGCTGAGGATGCTGAAGGAAAACGGCGCGCCGCCGGAAGGACGCTTCGCCGACCTCAAATATCTGGAACCGGTGCGCGACTACAAGGCGCGCCACGCCTCCACCATGCTGACCTTCGACGCGGTGGTCGACGCGATCGGCCAGATCGAGAAGAAGCGCGCCGGACAGGCGGCGTGAGGACACGGCTTAGGCCGCTCCCCTGGTTACAGCGAATTCGCTTCGGATCCAGTCGGCGAACGCCTTGGCGGGTTCGGCCAGATCCGACAAGTTCCTGGCCACCAGCCAGTAGGCGCCGGAAGCGACATCGATATCGAACGGCTTGATCAAAGTCCCCGAAGCGAGCTCCTCGCCGACCTGCAGGAGGTCGCCGAGCGCCACGCCATGGCCGAGCAGCGCGGCCTGTTTGGAAAGCGAGACGTCGGTCAGCATCGGGCCGCGCGCGGGGACCGCCTCGGCGGGCACGCCGGCCGCCTGGAACCAGCGCGCCCAGCCCTGGCGGTTTTCCTCGTGCAGCAGCGTGTAATGGCGAAGGTCGATCGGCTTTTCCAGGGGAGGGCCGGCGGCAAGCAGCGCCGGCGACAGGACCGGTGAATCGACGGTCGAGGCCAGGCGCTCGGCCTCGCTGCGCGGCCATGACGTGGCGTGCGCGCTAAAACGCAAGGCAAGCTCGGGCTGGTCGCTGCGGAACTCGATCGGCCGTGGATCGACTTCAAGGGAAACGTCGATATCAGGCCGCAACTGGCGAAAGCGATTGAGCCGTGGCACCAGCCACACGGCGGCGAGCGACGGTTCGACGCTGACGCGCGCGACGGCTTGGGCTGGCGAGGCCGTGAGCTCGGAAAGCACGCGGTCGATATCGTCGAAGCTTCTCACCAATCGGCCGAGCAGCCGATGGCCCGCATCCGTCAGTTCGACACGGCGATGGAGGCGCAGGAATAGCGGTCTTCCCAGAAAGGCCTCGAGCTCGCGTATCTGCCGGCTGATCGCGGCCTGTGAGACATAAAGCTCCTCTGCCGCCCGGCTGAAGCTCAAATGCCGGCCGGCCGTCTCGAAGCTTCTCAATGCCGTCAGCGGCAGGCGGCCCCGCTTCATTCGCATAACCTCAAGTTATCCGAGGCGGAAATTATACTCGTTTGAGGAGGAAGGCCAGCGGCAGTCTAATCCGTGTCAAAGGAGACCTGTCATGAACGAGTTCCTGGCCATTTTCAGCGACGTGGTACGGATAGCGACCTTCCAATGGCATGGTGGAGTCGTGCGCGACGGCCGCCATGACCGCCGCGATCTTCCCCCTCACCATCGCCCATGGACCGGCAGCCATCCCATCCGGCGCTCCAGGCCTTGAGGGCAAAGCATTGCGTTTCAGCGTCGAAGCCCACATCTATCGCGCAGTGAAACAGGCTGCGGAGCGATGGGCGACCATCACGGACATACGCGCCGGCCGATCCAGCGCGGACGCAATTGGCCGGGGCCATGGCGCAAGACGCCCGGGCGCATCCTCGGCACGTCACTCGTGCGCCTTTATCAGCTGACGCTTTCAGGGTTTGTCGGCAACAGCTGCCGGCACCTGCCGACCTGCTCCGAATACGCGCATGAGGCGATCGCCCGCCATGGCCTGTGGGCCGGCGGCTGGATGGGGCTGTTCAGAATCTCACGCTGCGGGCCGTTCGGAACGCATGGCATTGATCGCGTGCCGGAGGTGCTTGCAGCGCGCTATGTCTGGTTCATGCCCTGGCGCTACTGGCGGATCGGCAAAAAGCGCGGCAACCCCGAAATCTGATTGCTTCGCCGTTATGCGAACCGGATTTTAACGGTCCGGTAGGGTTAACGCGAAGCTGCACAAACATTGCCAATTTGAGACAAAATCGAGACAAGTCGCGTCGCTAAGCCGCTCCCGCAATCTCATACCGGAGTGACTTCGCCATGCGCCAGATGGACCGCTATCCTTTCATTTTTGCCATCGTCCTTTTCCTTCTGGCCTGGATGCTCGGCTTGCCGGTGCGGGCGCAATCGGCGCCGCTCAACGACATCCGCTGCACGCTGATCCAGGATGCGCAAAGCGGCGCCACGCTTTACCAGGACGGCGTCTGTGATCAGCGCGTCAGTCCGGCCTCGACGTTCAAGGTGCCCCTGGCGCCGATCGGCTATGACGCAGGCATCTTAAGCGACGTGCACACGCCGAGCTGGGACTACAAGCCGGAATTCAAGGCGGCGAAGCGCGACCAGAAGACCGTCGATCCAACGATCTGGGAACGCGATTCCATCGTCTGGTACTCGCGCGAGATCACGCGGCGGCTCGGCGCCGAAAAATTCGCCGGCTACGTGTCGAAATTCGGCTATGGCAACAAGGACGTCTCGGGCGATGCCGGCAAGGATAACGGACTGACGCAATCCTGGATCAATTCCTCGCTCGAAATATCGCCGGTCGAGCAGACGGCGTTCCTGCGCCAACTGCTCGCCGGCAAGATGCCGGTGTCGGCGAAGGCGCATGAAATGACCAGGGCAATCCTGCCGACCTTCGCGGCAGCAGACTGGACGGTGCAGGGCAAGACCGGCAGCACCAGGCTTGGCCAGGATGGCAGGCGCTCGCTTGGGTGGTTCGTCGGCTGGGCCGAGAAGGGCGGGCGCCGCATCGTCTTTGCAAGGCTGGTTGTCGACACCAAGCGTACCGGCGAGCCGAAGGGGCTTGCGACGCGCGCGGCGCTCCTGAAGGATTTGCCGCAACTGGTGAAGTAGCCTCTCCCAAACGCTGCGGCGGGCGCGCAGGATG
>NZ_RZSB01000505.1:0-4444 GCF_004023285.1 Mesorhizobium sp. M2A.F.Ca.ET.067.02.1.1 | reverse complement strand
ATCTCGCCGCGCGGCTTGCCGGCCACGCGCCTGCCGACGCGGTGCGCCGCGCGCATAAAGTGGCGGCCGCGGTCGTGCAGGTTCGCGGCGCGCTTGCTCCATTCGCGACGTTGAGGGCAGCATTCGACAGTTAAGCGCCGTCGAAGCTTTAGCGCACATTACTTCAATACCGAAAAACCTTAAGGCAAACGGAAGCGGTATTCCGTCACCTGATGATAGATCTGCCCTGGCCACAGCGTCGCCTGCGGGAAATAGGGCCGGTTCGGCGCGTCCGGCCAGGTCTGCGCTTCGAGGCAGAGGCCTGAAAACGCCTTGTAGTGGCGGCCGTCGAGCCCCGGCGATGCCGGCGCGACGAACTGGCCGCTATAGAGCTGCAGTCCAGGCTCGGTGGTCCAGACTTCCATCTCGACGCCGGAATTGGCGCCTTGCACCCAGGCAGCCTGGTGCAGCGGCCCGCGGCTGGAGGCGAGGCAGTAATTCAGGTCGTATTGAAGCTGCTCGCCCTCCATTTCCATGCGCAGCGCCCGCGCCTGCCGGAAATCGAAAGGCTTGCCGTCGACCGGCTTCACGACACCGGTCGGGATCATCTCGTCATCGACGGGCGTGTAGGCGCTGGCGTTGAGCATCAGCCGATGGTCGAGGATGTCGCCGACGCCGCCATCGTCGAGGTTGAAATAGGAGTGCTGCGCCAGATTGCAGAGCGTCGGCTCCTCGCAAGTCGCGGTCAGTTCCATGCTGAGCGTGCCGGGGATCTTCAGCCGGTAGGTGCAGGTGACGTCGAGCGCGCCGGGAAAACCCATCGCGCCGTCCGGATCGTGCAGTGTCAGCGTCACGAAATCGCGGCCGTGCAGCGAAACGGTCCATGGCCGGTGGAAATAGCCTTCCGAGCCGCCATGCAGCGTGTGCTTGCCGAGAAAATTCTGCTCGGTCTGGTAGCGCTGGCCGGCAATGGTGAAACGGCCGCCGCCAATGCGGTTGGCGAAGCGGCCGACGACCGCCCCGAAAAAGGCGCGGTCGGTCTCGTAGGGTTCGAAGCGGTCGTAGCCCAGCACCAGCGGCGCGTCGTGGCCGTTCAGTCGAAGATCCTGGACGATCGCGCCCAGTCCGATGATGTTGGCGGTCAAGCCGCCGCCCCGGATCGTGAACCGGCGTACGGCCTCGCCCGCCTGCGTCGTGCCGAAGACCTCGCCGTCCTTCATCGCCATGCCCGAAAATGTAAGTTGTCGATCAATGGATTTAGGCCGGCTATGGATGATCCGGCAAGGGCAGGCTCAGGCAATTCCAGATGTCTGACTGTTTTTCGACCGGGATTTCGCTGAACCAAACAGATAGAGCCGCCCATCGTTTCAGTGAAACGACGGACGGCTCTTCAAAACCTATCCAGTACGGCCGGTCGATATCAGAGCCCCAGGCCACCGAAGCAGGCATATTTGGTGTCGAGATAGTCCTCGATGCCCTGATGCCCGCCTTCGCGGCCGAGACCCGATTCCTTGACGCCGCCGAACGGCGCCTCGGGCGTGGTGATCAGGCCTTCATTGACACCGACCATGCCATATTTCAGACCTTCCATGACCCGGAAGGCTCGGCCGAGATTGCCGGTGTAGAAATAAGCGGCGAGGCCGAACTCGGTGTCGTTGGCCAAGGCCACCGCCTCTTCCTCGGTCTCGAACTTGAACACGGGCGCGATCGGCCCAAAAATCTCTTCCTTCATGAATCGCATGTTCGGCGTGGCGCCGGAGATCACCGTCGGCTGGAAGAACGAGCCGCCAAGCGCATGGCGCTTGCCGCCGGCGACGACCTGGCCGCCCTTGGACGTGGCATCAGCGATGAATTCCTCGACTTTCTCGACCGCCTTCTCGTCGATCAGCGGTCCCTGCTGCACGCCTTCCTCCAGGCCCGAGCCGACCTTGAGGTTGTTGCTGGCGGCGGCGAGCTTCTCGACGAACTGGTCATAGATGCCTGCCTGGACGAGGAAGCGGTTGGTGCACACGCAGGTCTGGCCGGAATTGCGGTATTTCGCGGTGATGGCGCCGGCCACCGCGCGGTCGACATCAGCGTCGTCGAAGACCAGGAACGGCGCGTTGCCGCCGAGCTCCATCGACACCTTCTTGACCGTCGAGGCGGACTTCTGGATCAGCAGCTTGCCGATCTCGGTCGAGCCGGTGAAGGTGATCTTCTTGACCAGCGGATTGGTGCAGAGTTCGTCGCCGATCTCGCCGGCTGAGCCGGTCACGACGTTGACGACGCCCTTCGGGAAACCGACTTCCTCGACCAGCGCGCCCCAGGCGAGGCCGGAATAAGGCGTCTGCGAGGCGGGCTTCACCACAGCGGTGCAGCCGGCGGCCAAGGCCGGACCGATCTTGCGGGCGAGCATCGAGGACGGAAAATTCCATGGCGTGATGGCGGCGATGACGCCGACCGGCTCCTTGGTCACAAGGATGCGGCGGTCGCCCCATGGCGACGGCACGATGTCGCCATAGACGCGGCGGCCTTCCTCGGCGAACCACAGGATGTAGGCCGCGGACGAGCCGATCTCGCCCTTGGATTCGGCGAGCGACTTGCCCTGCTCGATGGTCAGCAGCTCGGCCAGCACGTCCTGATTGTCCATCATCGCGTCATGCAGCTTGCGTAACAGCTTCGAGCGCTCGAGCGCGGTGGTCTTGCGCCAGCTCTTGAACGCTTCCTCGGCCGCCTCGATGGCGCGGCGGGTTTCAGCCTTGCCGGCCTTTGGCACGGTGCCGATCTTCAGGCCCGTCGCCGGATTGTTGACCTCGATGGTCTGGCCGCTGTCGGCCTGCACCCATTCACCATTGATGAGATTGGCCTGGCGCATGAAATGGCTGGTTTTCTGAAGCATGGTCTGGCCTCCGTTCGGCGCGCTGATCGGCCGTTTTTCTGGATATCCGTTGAAGCGTGCTTCAAGAGCCGCACGCCGGCGCATTGCTCTTACCTAGGGAAAGGCAGGCAAGCAATCACAAGATGGCATATAGGGGTTGGGCCAGCAAAGGCGAGCCGCGCATACGCTTGCTGACGCTTATCCGAAGATGTGCACGACCACCGTCAGCCAGAACGACGTGGTTAGCACCGCGCTTGCCGTGGCAAGCGTCATCTGGTTCGAGGCCAGCGCCTGGCCGGTGTTGAACTGGACGGCGATCAGGTAGGAATTGATGCCCGACGGCAGCGCCGCAACGACGACCGCGACCTTGGAGGTCAGCGGCGGCAGGCCGAGTAGCCACACGAAGGCCAGCACCAGCGCCGGCATCAGGAACAGCTTCAGCACCGATAGCGCCAGCGCCGGCCTGACATTGCCGGAGATGCCGAAGCGGCGCAGGCTAAGCCCCATGGCGAACAGCGCCACAGGGCCTGCCGTGTCGGCAAGCGTGTCGACCAGCCGCTCGACGAGGTCTGGCAACGGAGCGCCGGTAAGGCGCCAGGCGAGCCCCGCCAGGATGCCGATGATCAGTGGATTGATGAACAGGCGCCTGAGGAAGCTTTTGACAACGCGCAGCGGGTGGACCGTCTCGCCGCTGCCGCGCCCGAACATCTCGAACAGCACGATCGAGGCCATCATCATGATCGGCAGGTGGACCGAGACCAGCAGCGACAGCACCTCGAAGCCGCTGGCGCCGAATATGCCCAGGATGAAAGGGGCGCCGAGCAGCACGACATTGGAATAGGCCGAGGACACGCCGCCGACGATCCCCGCGCGTGCGTCCCGACCAAACAGCCGCGTCGTGACCAGATGGCCCGCGGCCCAGGTGATGGCGACGGCAGCGAAATAGGCGCCCCACAGCGACCATGGCGCCACACCGTGGAAATCCGACTTGACCATGGTTTGGAACAGAAGCAGCGGCATCGCCACATTGACGGCGAATTCGGAAATGCCCTCCCCGCTCGCCGGCTTCAGATAGCTGGTCAGCCCGGCCAGATAGCCAAGCGCCACGAGGCTGAAGACGAAGAGGACGGTTTCGGTGAGCGGAGTCATTTTGCGGGCGGAGACATTTTTCCCGTGATAGGCGAGCCCCGGCCGCTGTGCAATCGGCGCAGCACGCCGATCTCCGGCGCGCCTCTGCTTGTGTTCCGGACGGCTTTGCGGTCCCTATATGCCAATCACGGCCTTGGCCCGCCCGGGCCGCCATAGGACTTCCGATGCTGCGACTTGTTCTGGCGCTTTTTCTCCTGGTTGTTCCGAGCCTTGCCCACGCGACCGATGCCGGCTGGGCGCTGCTGCGCGACGGAGGCCATGTCGTGCTGCTTCGACATGCCTTCGTCACCGGGGCGACCGACCCGGCGAATTTCGACATCGGCAACTGCGCCACGCAGCTCAATTTGTCGGAGCGCGGCAAGCAGCAGGCAAGCCGCATCGGAGCGCTGTTCGCGGCGCGCGCGGCCCCCATCGACCATGTCCTCTCCAGCCGCTACTGCCGCTGCCTCGATACTGCCC
>NZ_RZSB01000504.1:0-4453 GCF_004023285.1 Mesorhizobium sp. M2A.F.Ca.ET.067.02.1.1 | reverse complement strand
GTATGGGCGTGGTGCTCTGCTGGTGAAATGTTCCTTCTTTTGGGTTGTCCAGGAGAAGGAATGAAATGCCTGCGGAGAGATTGGCGATGCGGCGTGTCCGCGAGATTTTGAAATATCGATTTGAAGAGGGCCTTGGCCACAAGGCGATCTCGTACAGGGTCGGGGCTGCGCCCTCGACTGTGCGCGAAACGCTTCGTCGCGCGGAGGCCGCCGGGCTGGTTTGGCCGCTTGACGATGAGATCACCGACGCGGTCCTGGAGGCCGCGCTCTACAAGGCAAACGGGACGAAGACAGGGCACCGTCGCAGCGTGGAGCCGGACTGGGCTCATGTGCACCGCAAGCTGAAGCGTAAGCATGTGACGCTGCAGATCCTGTGGGACGAATACATCGCTCGCCACCCCGGTGGTTACCGCTATAGCCGCTTTTGTGATCTATACAAGGGCGGCATCCAACCTGCCAGGAACGATGCGGCAGAACCATGCCGCCGGCGACAAGCTCTTCGTCGACTATGCCGGCGATACGGTGACGGTGATCGTCGACCGGCTGAGGGGCAAGACGCGCCAGGCGCATCTGTTCGTGGCCGTGTTGGGCGCTTCGAGCCTATCCTCGCGGAAGGGCACTGGAGTGAGACACTTCCGGACTGGCTGGGGTGTCACGTCAATGCACTGGAAGCGTTCGGCGGCGCGCCGGCTCTGTTGGTTCCCGACAATGCCAAGGTCGCCATCATCAAGGCCTGCCGCTACGACCCGCAGGTAAACCGCACCTATGCCGGCATGACGAGCATTATGGCAGTTCGGTGCTGCCGACCCGACCACGGCGGCCACTCCGCGTAGCGTCCCAGTCCCTCACCGAACTTCCGAACCCGAGTATCCCCACGCCGCCGAGTCTTTGGCTCGACCTGCCCGTGGAGAGGCAGAAGCAGATCGCGCAGGGCTTCGCGCGACTTCTCTTGCGGAGGCGATCGATAAGCGCGCCGATCAAGGCGGATCGGCATGCTGAGAGCATCGAATAGACCGGACGAGTGCGTCACTGCTGCGCATCGCGGCAAGCTCGCTTACATCTACGTCCGCCAGTCTTCCGTGAACCAGGTGCGGCATCATCAGGAAAGCACGGAGTTACAGTACCGTCTCGTCGATCGCGCGGTAGCTCTTGGCTGGCCGCATGAGCGTGTGCAGGTCATCGACGAAGATCTTGGCAAATCCGGAGCCGGGACCGTCGATCGGGTGGGCTTCAAGAAGCTGATTGCCGAGATCGGACTGGGCAATGCCGGTCTCGTCATCAGCCTCGATGCCTCGCGGCTTGCCCGCAACAACCGCGACTGGCATCAACTCCTCGATTTGTGCTCGCTCTTCGGCGTCATCATTGCCGACGGCGAACGTCTCTACGATCCCTGCGCTTATCATGACCGGCATCATGAGCGAAGCGGAGTTGCACCAGATCAAGCAGCGCCTCCATCAGGGCGAGCGTCAGAAGGCGGCGCGTGGTGAACTACGTCTCCCCGTTCCCGCGGGATTGGCGCATGATCGCTCGGGTGAGATCATTCTCAATCCCGATGAGCAGGTGCAGGCCAGGCTCGGCCTCGTCTTCGCCAAATTCCGCGAGCTTCACAGTGCGCGGGCCGTGATGCGCTATCTGCGAAAGAACGATCTGCCGCTTCCCGTGCGTCCCGTCCTCGGCCTGGCGCCGCACGATGTGGTGTGGCGCCAGGCCGATAGCCCGCAAGTGTTGAGCATTCTCCAAAATCCTGCCTATGCCGGAGCGTATGTCTATGGCCGCCGGCGGGTGGATGGCGGGCGGATTAGCCATGGCGTTTATCGCCCGAAGACGACCAAGGTCCCGATCGCCGACTGGGAGGTTTGCCTTCAGGCTGCCCATCCTGGTTATATCGGTTGGGAGGAGTTCATGGAGAACCAGAGGCGACTGGCCAACAACATCAACCGCTACGAAGCCGGCCATTCAGGCGTGCCACGCAAGGGAGCGGCACTGCTGCAGGGCATCACCGTTTGTGGACGGTGCGGGCGCCGGATGAGCCTGCGCTACAGTGGCCCTGCGGACGACTACCCGGTCTATACGTGTCGCGCCGACCGCCATCACGAGGGCGGGCCGCTATGCCAGGAAGTGCGTGCATTGCCGGTCGATGCGCACGTCGAAAGCATCCTGCTCGAGGCCTTGAGGCCGGACAAGATCGCCATCGCGATCGCCGCCCTGGGCCAGATCGAAGAGGAGACGCGTCAGCTTGAGCGGCAGTGGGCGCTGCGGCGCGAGCGGGCGCGCTATGAGGCGGAAAGAGCGCGGCGCCAATATGATGCGGTCGAGCCGGAGAACCGTTTGGTGGCGCGTTCACTGGAGCGCGTCTGGGAAGAGAAGCTTCGCGCCGCCGAGGCGATCGAACAGGATTATGAACGGTGGCGGCAGGACGAGCCGCTGGTCTTGAACGAGCTGGATCGCGAGGCGCTGCAAAGGCTGGGCGAAGATCTGCCCGGCATCTGGCACTCGCCTGCGACGACGGCGGCCGAGCGCAAGGGTATTCTGCGCCTCATCATTGACGAGGTCATCCTCGACCAGAAGCGCTTCCGGGGCCAGGTCTGGTTCAAGATCCTGTGGCAGACGGGAGCGACAAGCGAGCACTCTCTCCAAAGGCGGGTCCACGCCTACGGCGACTACATTGATCTGGAGCGGCTGCGGCGCCGCGTGATCGAACTCAATGCCGCGGGCAAAATGGACAAGGAGATTGCTGCGACCTTGAACGCGGAAGGCTTTGTCGCAGCACGCGGTTGCCCATTCAAGGGTGAGAATGTCTGGCTTCTGCGGACACGCTGGGGCATCCCCACCGTCAAGATCAACGGCACGAGCGCCAATCCCGATCGATGGCCGGACGGATCGTACTCTGTTTAAGGGGCGGCGGCTGCCTTAGGCGTCACACCACAAACCGTCTTCGACTATCTCGCACGCGGCTGGTTCGAGGGACACCAGCTAACGAAAGGGCAGCCGTGGCAAATCGAACTCTCAGACGACCAGATCAACACGCTGCGGGCGCGGATCGCACGCAACAGACGATCAAGGAAGGAGGTATCATGACAACTTCGGTAATCCGACTTATGCCGACGCCATCCTGGATCGCCTCGTTCACAACGCTCATCGCATCGATCTGACGGGCGAAAGCCTGCGGCGAAAGCAGCCGCAAAAGCTTGACACCTGACGCATACGAAATGACAACAATCAACGCCAGCAGAGCCCTAGCCCCAGGGGGCGAGATCATCTCGGAATCCGGGGGCGCAATCATATCGGAACAAAGGGGCGGCTTCGTCGGAATCGGCAGCCAGATGCCCCGGTGCCTCGCGATGAAAGCGAACCTCATGTCACTTCCCTCGCGAAGTAGGCTGCGGCCTTTTTTAGGATGTCGCGCTCCGCCTTCAGCTTCGCGACTTCCTTGCGCAGCCGGTCAATCTCCAACTGCTCGGGCTTCATCTGTCCGTGGCCGGGAAAAGCATGCTGCGGATCGGCCGATAGATCGCGCACCCATTTGCGCAGCACATTCTCGTGGAGATCGAGGTCGCGGGCCGCCTGCGCCACCGCGACGCCCCGATCCTTCACCAGCCTCACTGCCTCAAGCTTGAACTCGCGGCTGAACTTCCTTCTCTGCATTTCCACTCTCCAGTTCCGTTAAACACCTTATCTCGGTGTCCACGAAACCGGCAGCAGCCCAGGATGTCCGGCTACTGGAATAAGTCCTCCGAAACCCAAAAGAAGCTCAAGGCCGGTTGGATCTATACCGGCGACCTCTTCAGCCAGGACGAAGACGGGTTCTACTATTTCCATGGGCGCGCCGACGACATGATCGTCTCGGGCGGCGAGAACATCTATCCGCGCGAGACGAAGACGGCTTGGCTATGGACCTACGCGCGGGACGATCGAACCTTCGGCGGCACGGCGCCGCCCATGGTCGCCTTCCGCTTCGAGGATAGCCGCGGTGGCGAGAGCGTGGAGCGCCATCTCGCCGGTTACACTGGATTGACGCAATCAGCGCTTCTTTTCCCTGGCGGAGTTGAACGGCGCCATCCGCCTGCTCGTCGCCGAACTCAACGCCCGCCAGATGCGCGGCTTCGGCTCCAGCCGCGCCGAACTCTTCGCCGAGATCGACAGGCCGAAGCTGCGCGCACTGCCGGATCAGCCATACGTCTTTGCGCGCTGGAAGCGTTGCCGTGTCGCGCCCGACTATCACGTCGAGGTCGACGGACACTGGTATTCCACGCCCTACCGCCTCATTCGCGAGCCCGTCGATGTGCGCATCGCCGACAAGACCGTCGAGATCTTCCACAAAGGGCAGCGGATCGCCAGCCACGCCCGGGCGCCCAACCGGCGCGGCCATACGACCGTTGCCGATCACATGCCGAGCGCGCATCGCCGCTATGGCAAGTTGACGCCGGGGGGATTGATCGCGGCCGGCGAGAAG
>NZ_RZSB01000503.1:0-4453 GCF_004023285.1 Mesorhizobium sp. M2A.F.Ca.ET.067.02.1.1 | reverse complement strand
ACGCAGCATCGTCCCGGAGGCTTGTCTTCAAAAGTGATTAAGTGTGTGCGATTTTAAACGCTTGGGTTGTGGAGTTGAACCTGCTTTAGCCGCCTCTTGGACGGTGGTGCTAATTTTTCCGGTGGTTTTCTTCGCAAGTGCGGTATAGATCGCGCGGGCGGCTTTTTTGCGGAGAGCGACATCGGGCATGGCGATGCAGGATGGCTCGTATGAAAGGCTGCGCGCCGCTGGCTGTGCCGACGAAGTCGCCTTTGTGCAGGCCTGCCTGAGGCTGTTTTTCGCCCCCGGCGTCGACGCCGCCGACGCTCAGGCGGATATGCCTGCGCCGGCAATCTCGGCGGCTCATGTCGCCGACATCGCAAGGCTGAACAAGGTCGGCGTGTTCATGCTCAAGGCGCTCGCGCGTGCTCCTGCCGGCGCGGCGCCTCCCGGTTTGCCCGGCTGGCTCGACGGCTATCGGCGGCGCACCATGTCGATGAACGCCGCCTGCATCGGCGATTCGGTGGCCATCGATCGCGTGCTTCGCGACAGGCGGATCGATTTCGTCTTCCTCAAGGGACCGCTCCAGCAACACAGGCTCTATGGCGATCACTTCATGAAGCCTTCCGGCGATGTCGACATACTGGTTTCGCCGGCGAGCTTCGCCGAGGCGCGCGCGGCGTTGCGGACCATCGGCTATGAGGTTGCCGGCAAGTCGCGCTCGGTCTGGTGGGTGCGCTTCCTCGGCGAGCAGCACATGGTCCGCGAGGACGGCGCGAGAGCGTCGACGGTCGACCTCCATCATCGGCTGCAGCAGCCGGGTTCGCCGAGCCCGCGCGACATAGACGGCTTCCTGCGCCGCAAGCGCGAGGTCGAAGTGGCCGGCGCGGCCATGCCGATCATCTCGGCGGCCGACACCTTGCTTTTGTCGTCGATCAGCGTCGCCAAGGCCTTTTTCAACCGCGAGCCTTGCGCCGGCTATGTCTGCGATGTCCGGGCCAGCGCCAGCCGGCTGAGTGAGGCCGAGCAGCAGATGGTGCTCGATCACGCCGCCGAGCAGGGCCTTGCGGACACGCTGCTTCTCGGGCTGCGCGCCGCCGACGTGCTGCTTGGCGCCAGCTGCACGCTGCTGTCGGATCGCGCCGCTCGCATCCTGGCGCGCATCGGCAATGCCGACCTCTTCCACATGGTGATCGCGCCCTGGCTTGCCTCGCTGCGCTGGCCGCAGCGCCGCCATGTGCTGTGGGAACTGTGCGGCCACGAGCCCGTCCGTTATCTGGCGGAGGCCGGCTGGGCCGCCTCCGCCGACCTCAGCCGGCGCATCTTCGAGCGGCCGGCCGCCGTCGCGCGGGCGCCGGGCGGCACGATCAAGATCACGGGCGGGACAGCCACCCATGCAAGCGAAAGGTGAACCCATGCCCCTGACGACGCCAGTGACGAGCCCGGCGGTTTGCGTCATCATCGCCGCGCGCAACGCGGCGCGGACGATTCCCGTCGCCATCGCCTCGGCGCTGCGCGAGACGGAAGTCGCCGAAGTCGTCGTGGTCGACGACGCTTCCACCGACAACACCCGCGATGTGGCCTTGGCCGCCGACGACGGCAGCGGCCGGCTTGCCGTCATCCGCCTCGACGTCAATCGCGGTCCTTCCTCCGCGCGCAACATCGCCATCCAGGCCTCCAGATCGCCCTTCATCAGCATCCTCGACGCCGACGATTTCTTCCTCGAAGGCCGCTTTCGCCGGCTTTTCGCCGCCGCCGACTGGGATTTCGCCGCCGACAACATCATGCTGATCCGCGACGACGCCGCGCCCGACCTCGCCAGGGTCGCCGCGCCGCCTTTCGCCGCCGACCCGGAATTCCTCGATTTCGAGCGCTTCATCGACGGCAACATCTCGCGGCGCCGCGTCCTGCGTGGCGAGCTCGGCTTCCTCAAGCCGGTGATCAGCCGGGCCTTCCTCGAACGGCACGGGCTGACTTACGATGAAAACCTGCGTCTTGGCGAAGACTACGAGCTCTATGCGCGCGCAGTCGCCCGCGGGGCGCGCTTCAAGATTATCAAGTCCTGCGGCTATGGCGCGATCGTGCGCGCCGATTCGCTGAGCGGCCGCCACAGGACGCAGGATCTGAAGCGCCTTGCCGATGCCGATCTGGCATTGCTTCAGATCGACAATCTTCCCGAGCGCTCGAAAGCGGCGTTGCGGCGCCATGAGCGTCATGTCCGCGACAAATACCGGCTGCGCAACTTCCTCGACGTGAAAGCCGAGCGTGGCCTGGCGTCGGCCGCGGCTTACGCCTTCGCCAGCCAGTCGAATCTGTTCCCGATCGTTCGCGGCGTCGCCACCGACAAGCTCGACGCGCTGTTCCGCCGCACCGGCATTGCTCCAAGGCAGCAAGTTCCGCCGATGCGCTTCCTGATGGCGGCAAGCAGCGCCGCAAACGAGTGATTCCGTATCGCCCCGGAAGCCGCAGCCCTCAAAAAATCCGCATTCGCAAAACTATGATGTTGCCTAGTCGCCGCGGGGGTGGCAGTCTATGCTGCAATGCAGCAATTTCGAAAGGCCGGCAAGATGGCTTCGATTTTTGGCTTCAGATCCCGGGATCCGGCTCGCGACCGGCAGACCGATCTCCAGCGTTTCGACCGGCTTGCGAAGCTGTTCGATCAGATCGCGGCCGAGATCGAGACGGAGAAAACGGGTTTGGAGAATCGCTACAGATCGACGGCAGCCAACGCGGCCTTCCTGGTCGAGGCGATGGAGAATGGTTCGGCATCGGCGAGCAAGGGATCGGATGTCAGCGCGATGACCAACTCGATCCTGAACTGCGAGCGGCGCATTGCGGAGCTCGCTCGCCAGAAAGGCCTGGTGAAGGAACTGCGCCGTTCGCTCGACGCGATTGTCGAGGATGGCGCCGATCGGTCTGCTTCGCAGTCCGCGGCAAGAGGCTGACGGCGGCCGCAAGCGCCGTCATCGGTACGAGGCACTAGAGGAGTTCAAAAGGGCGCAGGATCAGAGGCGGCTCGCTCGCTCGAGCCAAGAATGACTTTGGGTTGGGGCGGAACAACACAAGGTGAGTTTGTTATGAATGCAGATCCCAACAACCCCTCCACCGTGGCGGCTTGCGAGATGTCGCATGCGCCGGGGAGTGGATTAGCCGGCCTGCGGTTCGGCGCGGCCAGCGTCCTGTTTGCAGTCGTGGCGACCCTGCATCCCGCGCATGCGCAAGGGACCCAACCAGAGCTGAAAAGCGCGCCGTCCTTCGTCGACAATTTCTCCAATTTCAGTCAGTCCCGCTGGTTCGTCTCGGACGGCTGGACCAATGGCGCCCATCAGAACTGCACCTGGTCGAAGGATCTCGTGCGGCTTTCCGATGGCGTGCTGTCGCTGAGCTTCGAAAAGCGCAAGCTGAAGGACCGCGAGTTCGCCTGCGCCGAGATCCAGACCAAGCAGCGCTACGGCTACGGCGTCTACGAGGCGCGGATGAAGACCGGCACCGGCTCCGGGCTCAACGCCGCCTTCTTCTCCTATATCGGCCCGCAGGACAAACAGCCCTGGGACGAGATCGACTTCGAGGTCCTCACCAAGGACCCGTCGAAAGTGCAGGTCAACAGCTACATCCAGGGCAAGCCGAAGAACGCCAAGCTGGTCGACGTCGCGGGCGGCGCCGACAAGGGCTTCAACGACTACGGCTTCGTCTGGGAGAAGGACAGGCTGCGCTGGTACGTCAACGGCAAGCTTGTCCATGAGGTGACCAACCCGAACGAGCTGCCTACCCACTCGCAGAAAATCTTCTTCAGCCTCTGGGGCAGCGACAAGCTGACCAATTGGATGGGCGCCTTCGTCGACCCGGGCAGCAAGGTCACCATGCAGGTCAAGCGCGTCGCGTTCACCGCTTTGGGCCAGCCATGCCAGTTTCCGGAATCGCTGGCATGCAGCATAAGTAACAGCAACTGAGCATGATCCCCGAAAGTGGCACCCGGTTTCGGGGATCATGCGGAAATAACCAATCATGATCCCCAAAAGTGGGAACCGGTTTTCGGGTAAGATCATGCGAACCAGCCAGGCCGTTGGGCCTGGGAACATCTGAACCAGCCGGGCCGCTTTGTGGCCCGGCCTTTGACAGGAATAGAACCAAATGAATTTGACGGTGTTTGGGATTGGCTATGTCGGTCTCGTCCAGGCGGCTGTGCTGGCCGAGGTCGGCCATGAAGTGGTGTGCGTCGATATCGACGAGAAGAAGGTGGAGCGGCTCAACCAGGGCTTGATCCCGATTTTCGAACCGGGCCTCGAAAGCCTCGTCAAGGAAAACCACGCGGCCGGCCGCATCCGCTTCACCACGGATGCGGCAGCGGCGGTCAGGCATGGCCGGATCCAGATGATCGCGGTCGGCACGCCGCCCGGTGAGGACGGCTCGGCCGATCTGAAATATGTGCTGTCCGTCGCCGAGACCATCGGCCGTGAGATGGACAGCGCTAAGA
>NZ_RZSB01000502.1:0-4458 GCF_004023285.1 Mesorhizobium sp. M2A.F.Ca.ET.067.02.1.1 | reverse complement strand
CGGTCTTCTGGGGGGCCGTCGGCATGCTGGTCGGCTTGATCATCGCTCTGGAGCTTGCATACCCGCAGCTTAACATCGGGCCCTGGTTCAATTTCGGCCGGCTGCGGCCGCTTCATACCTCCGGTGTGATCTTCGCCTTTGGCGGCAACGCCCTTCTGTGCACATCCATGTATGTCGTGCAGCGCACGTCCCGCGCGAGGCTGTTCGGCGGCAATCTCGCCTGGTTCGTCTTCTGGGGCTATCAGCTGTTCATCCTCATGGCCGCGACCGGCTATCTGCTGGGCATCACCGAAGGCCGCGAATATGCCGAGCCGGAATGGTATGTCGACCTCTGGCTGACGATCGTCTGGGTCGCGTATCTGATCCTTTTCCTCGGCACCATTCTGAAGCGCAAGGAACCGCATATCTACGTCGCCAACTGGTTCTACCTGTCCTTCATCGTCACCATCGCGATGCTGCATGTCGTCAACAACCTGACGATGCCGGTCTCGTTCCTCGGCTCGAAGAGCTACTCGGCATTCTCGGGTGTTCAGGACGCGCTGACGCAGTGGTGGTACGGCCATAATGCGGTCGGGTTTTTCCTGACGGCGGGCTTCCTCGGCATGATGTACTACTTCGTGCCCAAGCAGGTGAACCGCCCGGTCTATTCCTACCGGCTGTCGATCATCCACTTCTGGGCGCTGATCTTCCTCTATATCTGGGCAGGACCGCACCACCTCCATTACACCGCCCTGCCCGACTGGGCGCAGACGCTCGGCATGGTGTTCTCGATCATGCTGTGGATGCCGTCCTGGGGCGGCATGATCAACGGCCTCATGACCCTCTCCGGCGCCTGGGACAAGATCCGCACCGACCCGATCGTCCGCATGATGGTGGCGGCCATCGCCTTCTACGGCATGTCGACCTTCGAAGGGCCGATGATGTCGATCAAGACGGTCAACTCGCTGTCGCACTACACGGACTGGACAATCGGCCACGTCCATTCGGGCGCGCTCGGCTGGGTCGGCCTGATCAGCTTCGGCGCGATCTACTACATGGTGCCCAAGCTCTGGAACCGCGAGCGGCTCTATTCGATGCGCCTCGTCACCTGGCACTTCTGGCTGGCGACGCTCGGCATCGTTGTCTACGCGGCGGTGATGTGGGTCTCGGGCATCATGCAGGGGCTCATGTGGCGCGAATACGACGAGCAGGGTTTCCTCGTCTATTCCTTCGCCGAGACGGTCGCCGCGATGCATCCCTACTACATCATGCGCGCCGCGGGCGGCGCCATGTACCTGGCCGGCATGCTGATCATGGCCTGGAACATCACCATGACCATCCGTGGCTACCAGCGCAAAGAGCAGCCTTTGCCGGGTTCCGCCCCCGCCCTCCAGCCTGCCGAATAAGGAGCCAGACATGGGCCTGATAGACAAACACGCGCTGATCGAGAAGAACGCGACGCTTCTTCTCGTCGGATCCCTGCTGGTCGTGACCGTTGGCGGTATCGTCGAGATCGCGCCGCTCTTCTATCTCGACAACACGATCGAGGAGGTCGAGGGCATGCGCCCCTACACCCCGCTGGAGCTTGCCGGACGCAACATCTATGTGCGCGAGGGATGCTATCTCTGCCACAGCCAGATGATCCGGCCGTTCCGCGACGAGGTGGAACGCTACGGCCATTACAGCCTGGCGGCAGAGTCGATGTACGACCACCCCTTCCAGTGGGGATCCAAGCGAACCGGACCGGATCTTGCTCGCGTCGGCGATCGCTACTCCAACAGCTGGCAAGTTCAGCATCTTGCCGACCCGCGCTCCGTGGTGCCTGAATCGGTCATGCCGAACTACGCGTTCTTGAAAGACACGCCGATCGAGGTGAAGGATTTCTCGACGCATCTGGTTGCGAACAGGCGCGTCGGGGTGCCCTACTCCGACGACATGGTCGCCAACGCAAACGCCGACCTGACGGCGCAGGCCGATCCCAATGCCGACACGACCGGCCTGGAGAAACGCTACCCCAAGGCCAAGATCGGCGACTTCGACGGCAACCCGCAACAGGTCACCGAGATGGATGCTCTCGTAGCCTATCTCCAGATGCTCGGCACCCTGGTCGATTTCAAGAACTACGACGAAGCAGCCGGCTACCGCTGAGGAGGGCAACCGATGGAATACAACTTGATGCGGGAGTTCGCCGACAGTTGGGGCCTGCTTGCCATGGCTTTGTTCTTTGTCGGCTGCATTGTCTTCGCGCTGCGTCCGGGTGGCAGAAAGCATGCCGACGACGCCGCTAAAATTCCTCTCCAGGACGATTGATCATGAGCAACGAGCATATCGACGAAATCTCGGGCATCACGACGACCGGCCATGAATGGGACGGTATCAAGGAGCTCAACAATCCTCTGCCGCGCTGGTGGGTGATCACCTTCTACATCACCGTGGCCTGGGCGCTCGCATACACGATTGCCTATCCCGCCTGGCCGATGCTGAGTTCCGCCACCAGGGGCGTCCTGGGCTTCTCCAGCCGCAATGACGTCAAGAACGAGATGGCCGCGGCTGACGCCGCCAAGGCCAAATACGTCACGGCAATACAGTCCAAGACCGTTTCGGAAATCGCCGCTGACGACACGTTGCGCGAGTTCGCCGTCGCCGCCGGCGGCGCGGCGTTCAAGGTGAATTGCGTGCAGTGCCACGGCTCCGGCGCGCAAGGATCGACAGGGTTTCCGAACCTCAACGATGACGATTGGCTCTGGGGCGGCAAGGCGGAGGAGATCCAGCAGACGATCACGCACGGCATCCGCTTCGCAGCGGACCCCGACACCCGTCAATCCGAGATGACCGCCTTTGCCGACGTGCTCAAGCCGGAACAGATCGCCCAGGTCAGCGCCTATGTGGCGAGCCTTTCCGGACCGGTACAGGACAAGAGTCTGATCGAGCCCGGCGCCAAGGTTTTCGCGGACAATTGCGCCGCCTGCCATGGCGAGAACGCTAAGGGCAACCGCGACCTCGGAGCACCTGATCTGACGGATGCCATCTGGCTCCACGGTTCCGGCGAGGCCGCGATTGCTGCCCAGGTGCGAGCCCCGAAGAACGGGGTGATGCCTGCCTGGGTCGGCCGTCTCGGCGAGACGACGGTCAAGGAGCTGGCTGTCTATGTCCATTCGCTTGGCGGCGGAGAATAGGAGCGGGGCCTATTCTCGGCCCTCAGCCGTTCAAGCGACGAGGCCCGGTCATGCCGGGCCTCGACTTGCTTTTTGATGGCTCAATTTGACCTGCATCAACGCGACGCGCCCGCGCGATTGCGAGATTGCCGGAAAGAAGGCGGCATCATTTCGCCGTGATTGGAGATCGTCGTGCTGGATCAGTCGCAGGTAGAACGGCTCGAGGCCGAAGCGGTCAACTCCGCGAAGACGCGACAGCCGCTCTACGCCGCGCGCAAGAAAATCTTTCCGAAGCGCGCCTCCGGTCGTTTCCGCCAGTTCAAATGGCTGGTGATGGCGATCACGCTCGGCATCTATTACCTGACCCCCTGGCTGCGCTGGGATCGGGGGCCTTTCGCTCCCGACCAAGCCGTTCTCATCGACCTGGCGAACCGCCGTTTCTACTTCTTCTTCATCGAAATCTGGCCGCAGGAATTCTACTACGTCGCCGGCCTTCTGATGATGGCGGGCGTCGGTCTTTTCCTGATCACATCGACGGTCGGGCGAGCCTGGTGCGGCTATACCTGCCCGCAAACCGTCTGGGTCGACCTGTTCCTTGTCGTCGAACGCGCAATTGAAGGCGATCGCAATGCCCGCATGAAGCTGGATGCCGCTCCCTGGAGCGGCCGCAAGCTCTTCCTGCGCGTATCCAAGCACACCATCTGGCTTGTCATTGCTGTGGCCACCGGCGGCGCCTGGATCTTCTACTTCGCCGATGCGCCGAAGCTGCTCGGCGAGGTCGTCACCGGCACGGCGGCGCCCATCGCCTATGCCACGATCGCGGTGCTCACCGGCACCACCTATGTGCTCGGCGGGCTGATGCGCGAGCAGGTCTGCACCTATATGTGCCCGTGGCCCCGCATCCAGGCGGCCATGCTCGACGAAAACTCGCTGACGGTGACGTACAACGACTGGCGCGGCGAGCCGCGCTCGCGCCACGCCAAGAAGGCCTCGGCCGCCGGGCAATCGGTCGGCGACTGCGTCGACTGCAACGCCTGTGTCGCGGTCTGCCCCATGGGAATCGACATCCGCGACGGCCAGCAGCTGGAATGCATCACCTGCGCGCTTTGCATCGACGCCTGCGACAGCGTCATGGACAAGCTCGGCCGGGAACGCGGGCTGATCTCCTACGCGACGCTGGCTGACTACAACGCCAACATGGCGTTGGCTACCTCCGCGGGCACCGGCCCGGTCAATCCGGCGCTGGTGAGGACGCCGAGCGGCAGCTTCGCCAACGGCTTGGCACACTTCCACCTGGGCAAGATCTTCCGGTTGCGCACCTACA
>NZ_RZSB01000501.1:0-4474 GCF_004023285.1 Mesorhizobium sp. M2A.F.Ca.ET.067.02.1.1 | reverse complement strand
TCCTAAACCTCAACATCGACGGTCCGATCGAACCGGTAACGCGGATCGGCGTGAATCTCGCCAAGCGCTTTGACGCCCGTTTGATAGGGTTTTGCGCCGCGGATGCGCCGTTGCCGGTGACGATGGCGCCTGAGGGCGCGGCGATCGCCGCCGATATCTGGGAACAGTCGCGGGATGAGATCCGACGCCGCCTGACCAGCCTGAAAGGCGAGTTCGACGGCCTGGTGGCCGGAGCGGTCAAGACGGACTGGCATGGCGATATCGAAAATCCGAATCACGCCGTGGCCCGGAGAGCCCGCATGGCCGACATCGTCGTCACCAGCGCTTCCCAGGGCGCGTCGACGGGCGACTCCTACCGCACGGTCGATCCAGGATCGCTGGTGCTGCGCGCGGGCCGGCCGATCCTGGTCGCGGCTCAGGGCGCGATGGATTTGCCGGCTCGCAGGATCGTGGTGTCCTGGAAGGACACGCGTGAGGCCAGGCGGGCGGTGGCGGACGCTGTACCGCTTATGGCCATGGCCGAGGAAGTCACCATCGTCGCGGTCGATCGCAATCCGGACGACTGGACCAGGGACAGCGTCAAGGACGTGGCGAGCTTCCTGGCCGGTCACGGCATCAAGGCGCGCACCGAGATCATCAAGACGGCCGATGATGAAAGCAATCGCCTCGTCGATTTCTTCGCCTCGATGAATGCCGAGTTGATTGTGTCGGGCGCCTATGGGCATAGCCGGTTGAGGGAGTGGGTGTTCGGCGGCGTTACCCGCTCCTTGCTGGACGAGGTGTGGCTTAATCGGCTGATGTCGAACTGACGCCGCTGCTTATCCGCGCGGCGCTCTCGCGGTGAAGCATCGCTACCGCATGCAAGGGATGCGTGGATGCCGCTGCAGGCGACTATTTTTCGACGCATTGACCGAAATCAAATTCTTCGCATCGAAATCCTTCATATGTGGCGCAATCACCTACTTAAGGTAACGCCGCTCAATGAGAAATGCCGTCGCGAGGCTTGTCGACACCTGCAATGCTGAGAGAAGCAAGGGATCGGACTTTCCAACCATCTGGAGAGATGTGCTGAAGGCGCATCCCTGCGTGCTCGGGCAGCCGGTACAGGACAGCGGAGAGGACGGTCCGCTGCTGAGGATTCCCTTGATCACCGGCCAGGCCCTCGTGTTCCTGGGTTCGCATTTTTCCCTGTGGTAAGCTCCCGGTTGCCGGGTGGTCCTGACGGTTTGGCCGCATCCTGTCCAACTTGACGAGAATCAAGGTCGTTGCGTCCTGTCTTGGTCCCACCAGCAAACAGCAGGACGCTGCCGATCTCACGGGCGACTGCCTCCGCGCGTAGACATCGTCGACTGTGATGTTGATCGCCAACCGACCGGGCGTCGGGACCGTCAGCGGGTTGTCAGGCTGGGCTTGCTAGACAGCGCTCGCGGCCGATCATCTTTCCAAGCAGTCCGCCTTTGTGGTCGCCGGACGGCAGACAGGAGCACATTCGATGCAGTTTCTGAGAATTGGACTTGCGTTGACCACGCTGGCCGTTGCGGCGCCGGCGTTCGCGGATTCCACGGTCAACGTGAAATTATGGGACAAGAACGGCGACATGAACGCCGACGCCAAGATGGGGATGGGCATGCCGGCGAATATGAGCATGGCGATGATGAAGGTTCAGGTCGACAAGAAGGTCGTGCCGGCTGGCAAGGTGACCTTCGATGTGACCAACACCTCCAAGGCCACGGTCCATGAAATGATCGTCGTGCCCGTGGCGGACCCAAAAAAGACGACGCTGCCCTATATTTCGAACGAGAACCGTGTCGATGAGGATGCGGCGGGCCATCTGGGCGAGGTCTCGGAACTCGATCCGGGCAAGTCGGGTTCGCTGACGCTCGACCTCAAGCCAGGCTTCTACGCGGTCTTCTGCAACATCCCCGATCATTTCATGAACGGCATGTGGGCCACCATCAAGGTTCAGTAAGACGGCACCGAGCACGCCCGGCGACGAACCGCGGCGTGCTCGCCAAGCCAAGTGTGGTTGTGCCAATCAAAGGCGAACCGAGTGTCGATCCGGTCAGGCGGCTTCTATGGCGCTTTTGATCGACATCGCGGAATGCTTGACGAAGTCCTTGGCGATCTCGCCGACGAGTTTGGCGCTCAATGCCGGCTGATAGTGCCTCCGCATCTCACCAAGTGTGCGCGGATCGGCGATCAATAGTATATGCTCGCAGGCTTTCTCGCGGGCCTTCTGATTGAGATAGCTCGCGATCGACGCGGCAAAGTCGTCTTCGCCCAGCCGGGACTCGTCCGGATTGGCGGTTGAACTGCGATGCCTGCCGCCGGATCCGGCGTGGGCCACTTCAAGGACCGAATCCTCGACTTCGATCAGGTCAAGATGAGGTTCGTGCCCCTTGTTGTGAAACAGCCGAAGGCTCTCGCCATCCGTAACTGCGACGAGGGTGCCGTTATTCAGGATCATGTGTTTCTCCGAGGTCGGATCAGCCGAGCACTCCAGCGCCGTCCGATCATTTCACTTGCCATTGCCAGACAGGTAAGCCCCGATCCCCTCGCGTCGCTTTGACCTTGATCAAAGCCGGGCACGGCCATGAACGACCGGCTAAGTCGAGCAGAAGGCGGAATGCAGCGCCTCGATGACAGTCAGCACCTCCGGGCGGTGCCAGGCGATCGAATCCGTCGAAGCGCCCCCCTCGGCGTAGATCATGCCGGAGCATCAAAGCCGACGAACTTGGCATGCCGGACGGCGGCGCCGTCGAATCTTGACCCGCCGCGGCAAGGTCCTATTCGAAGGAGTAGGTGAATCCTTCCGGCGACGCACCCACGATGACTTTCGCCATCTTCTTGCCCTCGAGCGAGCGGTTGAGCACGCCGCGGCTGAGTTCCGGCAGCAGCGTGTTGGTCAGGATGGCGTCGATCATGCGCCCGCCGGACTCGATCTCGGTGCAGCGCGCCTTGACCAAATCCATCACGCCATCGCCGATCACCAGCTCGGCGTCGTTGGTTGCCTTGAGGCGCTTGGCGATCTTGCCGAACTGGTGCCGGGCGATCGCCTCGATCATCGCGTCCGACAGCGGATAATAGGGAATGGTGACGACGCGGCCGAGGAAAGCGGCCGGGAAGACCTTCAGCAGCGGCGCGCGCAGGGCCTGGTCGAGATCGTCGATGCCGGTCCGGACCGTGCCGTTCTTCGTCCGATCCATGATGACGTCTGAGCCGACATTCGAGGTAAGCAGGATCAGCGTGTTCTTGAAATCGATGCGACGGCCCTCGCTGTCGTCCATCATGCCCTTGTCGAAGACCTGGAAGAAGATCTCATGCACGTCGGGATGCGCTTTCTCGACCTCGTCGAGCAGGATCACCGAATAGGGTTTTCTGCGCACGGCCTCGGTCAGGATGCCGCCCTTGCCGTAGCCGACATAGCCGGGCGGCGCGCCCTTGAGCGTCGAGACCGTGTGGGCTTCCTGGAATTCCGACATGTTGATCGAGATGAGGTTCTGCTCGCCGCCATAGAGCGTCTCGGCCAGCGCCAGCGCGGTCTCGGTCTTGCCGACCCCGGAGGGGCCGCAGAGCAGGAACACGCCGACCGGCTTTTCCGGCGCGCCGAGGCCGGCGCGGCTGGTCTGCACGCGCCTGGCGATCATCTCCATTGCGTGATCCTGGCCGACGACGCGTTCGGACAGGGTGGCGGCGAGCTTCAGCGCCTTCTCGGTCTGGCTGGAGAGCATGCGTCCGGTCGGAATGCCGGTCCAATCCTGCACCACGGCGGCGACAGCGTTGCGGTCGACCGACGGCAGGATCAGCGGCGTCTCGCCCTGCGCGGCCGCAAGTTCCGCCATCAACTCGCGCAGCCTCGCCAGGTCGGCGGCGGCTTCATCCGCCGGCTCGGCGGAAACTGTTTCGGCCTTTGCGGCCTTTGCTCCTTTGGCCTTCGGGGTCTTGGCCTTCTTGGCCCCGGCAGCCGCGCCGTCGCCAGCCTTGCTCTCGGCAGCCTTTTGTTCGGGCGCCTTTGCCGCGCCGTGCCCGCTCTCGGTCCCGGCAGTCTCCTCAGCCGCCGCCTCGTCGAGCGGCACACCCTCGCCGCGCAGTTTGGCGCGCAGGTCGAGGATCTCAGCCACCAATGCCTTTTCCCGATCCCACCGCCCCTGGGCGGCGGCCAAACTCGTCTCGGTTTCCGCCAGCCCGGCATCGACACGGGCCTGCCGGTCGGAGACGTCGATGCCGATCGCCGCTTCGCGGCCGATGATGCCGCTTTCGACCTCCAGCGCCTGGCGGCGGCGCAGGATGTCCTCGACCTCGGCCGGCGTCGCATGCTGCGAGACGGCGACGCGGGCGCAGGCGGTGTCGAGTAGGCTGACCGCCTTGTCCGGCAGCTGGCGCGCCGGGATATAGCGGTGCGAAAGCGAGACCGCCGCCTCGATCGCCTCGTCCAGGATTTGCACCTTATGGTGCTGCTCCAGCACGCCGGCGA
>NZ_RZSB01000500.1:0-4475 GCF_004023285.1 Mesorhizobium sp. M2A.F.Ca.ET.067.02.1.1 | reverse complement strand
CCCTTCTCCCCTTGCGGGAGAAGGTGTCGCCGAGGGCGACGGACGAGGGGTGCTCCAGGGAAAGCAAACGTCTCACTCCGCTGGAACACCCCTCATCCGTCTCGGCGCTATCGCGCCGATCCACCTTCTCCCACAAGGGGAGAAGGGAAAAGCTACTCCGTCTTCTCGTCCAGCAATCCCGAGATGAAGTCGAACAGGCCAGGCCGCCTGTCGCGGCGCAGACGCTCGGCGGCAACGATGGCGCGGACCTCGGCGAAGGCGCGGTCGAGATCGTCGTTGACGATGACGAAGTCGTATTCTTTCCAATGCTCGATCTCCAGGCGAGCGTTCTTCAGCCTGGTCTCGATGACGGATTCCTGGTCCTCGGCGCGTCGCTTCAGGCGCGCCTTCAATTCCTTCATCGACGGCGGCAGGATGAAGATCGAGACGATGTCGGCGCGCATCTTCTCCTTGAGCTGCTGGGCGCCCTGCCAGTCGATGTCGAACAGCATGTCGCGGCCTTCGGCCAGCGCGATTTCCGCTGGCTCGCGCGGCGTCGCATAGCAATTGCCGTGCACCTCGGCCCATTCGAGCAGCGCGTCGGAATCGCGCAGCCGCTCGAAGTCGCGCATGGAGCGGAAATGATAGTGGACGCCTTCGATCTCCGAACCGCGGCGCGGCCTTGTCGTGACGGAGACCGAAAGCTCGAGGCTTGGATCGCTCTCCAGAAGGTTGCGCGCGATCGTCGACTTGCCGGCGCCCGACGGCGACGACAGCACCAGCATCAATCCGCGGCGGCGGATGCGGGATCCCAGATCCCTGACAGCCGTCGGTTCCTTGGCAACCATTCCCGTCACTCCAGATTCTGGACCTGTTCGCGAAACTGGTCGACCACCGCCTTGAGCTCCAGCCCGATCGCGGTGACCGCGGCGGCGTTCGACTTGGAGCACAAGGTATTCGATTCGCGATTGAATTCCTGCGCCAGAAAATCGAGCTTGCGGCCGATCGCACCGCCGCCTTTGAGCAGCGTCCGCGCCGAAGCGACATGCGTCTTCAGCCGGTCGATCTCCTCGCGGATGTCGGCCTTGGTGGCGAGGAAGGCCGCCTCCTGATGCAGCCGGACGGCATCGAGATTGGCCGAGGCATCCATCAACAGGCGTACCTGCTCCGTGATGCGCTCGCGGATTGCCGCCGGCTCCCGCGACGGATCGGCTTCGGCCTTCAGCGTCAACGCCTCGATCGCGTCGATATGGCCGGAAAGCAGCGCGCCAAGTGCCGCGCCCTCGCCTTGCCGCGCCTGTTCCAGCCCGGCGAGCGCTGCCTCGAGCGCCGACAGGATCGCGGCGTCAAGAGCGGCGCGCTCCTCCTCGGTCTCCATCGCCTCGGGAATGTCGAGCACGCCGCGCAGCGAGAGCAGGCCGTCGGCGGTGGCGGGCTCGGTGCCGAACTGCTCCTGCAAGCGCTTCGCCAGTCCCGCCAGATCCTTGAGGAACGCCTCGTTAACCACCGGCTGGGCTTGCCTGGCAGCAGCGCGGCCGACGGTCAATGTCGCCTGGAAATTGCCGCGCGCGAAACGCTTCTGAACAGTCTGCCGGACAGAGGTCTCCAGCCGGTCGAAACCCTGCGGCAACCTCAGCCGAACCTCGGCGCTCTTGCCGTTCACCGATTTCACCTCCCAGGCGATCGAGGTGCCCTCGCTCTCGGCGGCGGACCGCGCGAAACCGGTCATGCTTTGCAGGTTCATTGTGCCTGTCATCCCCTGTCGCAGGCCAACGCAAGCGGCCCGGCGCTACACGCCCTAGAGCGTTTCACCGTTTCACGGAAACGGCGAACCACTCTATCTCTTTGTTTTTACGCAATTCCGGACGGAAAACCGCTCACACTTTTCCTGGAATTGCTCTAAAAATCGCCGGACGATCGGCCGGCGCCCCCTCAAAACATGAATATGGCGTCGCGTCAAAGGACGCGTGCGGCATGCTTATTGAGCCGCGTCGCCGCCCGCGTCGCCGTTTTCGCCGCTGTCGCCATTGTCGCCGGCGTCGCCGCCTTCGGGAGCGGCCGGGGCCGTCGTCTGGCCGGAAGCCTTGGCGGCGGCGTCCGCCTGCTTCTTCTGCAGCGTCCGATAGCGGGCGACATTCTGGTTGTGCTCTTCCAGCGTCGCGGCAAAGACGTGGCCGCCATTGCCGTCGGCAACGAAATAGAGATCGCTGGTCTTCGATGGATTGGCGACCGCTTCGAGCGCCGCGCGGCCCTGGTTGGCGATCGGCGTCGGCGGCAGGCCCTTGACCAGATAGGTGTTGTAGGGCGTCTGCTTGTCGAGGTCTGACTGATAGATCGGCCGGTCGGCGGGTTTGCCCTTGCCGCCGAACAGGCCGTAGATGATGGTCGGGTCGGATTGCAGCCGCATGCCCTTGGCCAGCCGGTTGAGGAAGACGGCGGCAACGCGCGAGCGTTCGTCGCTCCGGCCCGTTTCCTTTTCCACGATCGACGCCAGCGTGACGAAATCATCGATGTTGGCGATCGGCAGGTCGGGCGCGCGGTGCGACCAGACGTCCTCGACCAGCTTCTTCTGATCGGCGACAAGCTTGTCGATCATCTGCTGGCGGGTGTCGCCGCGGGTGAAGCGCAACGTGTCGGTGGCGATGCTGCCCTCGGGCGGCAAGGTCGCCGGCATGTCGCCGGTGAGCGCCTCCTGATCGGCCATGCGCTGCAATGCCTGCTGGACCGTCAGCCCCTCGGGAATGGTGAGCGAGTACATCACCGACTTGCCGCTCTTGAAGAGCTCCATGATGTCGCGCATCGAGGCGCGCGGCTTGATGGCGTATTCACCGGCCTTCAGCGCCGATTCATTGCCGGTGGCGCGCACGCCGAGCCGGAAGATGCGGGCATCGCTGATCAGGCTGCGGCGTTCGAGCTGATCGGCGATCTCCTGCACGCCGGTGTTGGGCTTGATCATGAAGGTGTCGCCATTGGCGGACGGGCCGGGCTCGACGAATGCCTGCATGCCGAAATAGAGCGCGGCCCCCGAGGCCAGCACGAGAAGGATCGCAATGGACAGGAAGAAATTCAGGAACACCACGACCTGGCTGCGCGAGGCGCGCGAGCGCTTCGACGGCGGCGGCGTGCCGGCTTCCGGACGCAACGCCTCGGCCGCGGTCTTCGGCACGATCGGGCCCTTCGCGCCTTGCCGCCCGAATTCCCCGTCGCTCGGATTAGTGTTCATGACGCCCTGCCGTCTGATCTTGCAATGAATCCCCCGGCGCAAGGCTAGGGGCGAATTTGGCAAAAATGACGGCAGTTGGCGGACTGCCGATTAGCTGTCTGTCTCGGCGCAATGCCGGGTGGAACCGTGCACTCCTCCCGGGGCCGCTCCGGTTGCTGCTCAGCCGTTGTAACGCTGGAACACGAGCGATGCGTTGGTGCCGCCGAAACCGAAGGAATTCGACAGCGCGACGTCGATCTGGCGCTGGCGCGGCTTGTTCGGCACGAGATCGATCGCTGTCTCGCGTTCCGGATTGTCGAGATTGATGGTGGCGGGGGCGATGTTGTCGCGGATGGCAAGGATCGAGAAGATCGCTTCCGCGGCGCCCGCGGCGCCCAGCAGATGGCCGACCGACGACTTGGTCGACGACATCGAGATCTTCGAGGCGGCATTGCCGACCAGGCGCTCGACCGCGCCAAGCTCGATCGTGTCGGCCATGGTCGAAGTGCCATGGGCATTGATGTAATCGACATCGGCCGGGGAAAGCTTCGCCCGGTTCAGCGCCGCCGTCATGCAGCGGAAGGCGCCGTCGCCGTCCTCGGCCGGGGCGGTGATGTGGTAGGCGTCGCCGGTCAGTCCGTAGCCGGTGACTTCGGCATAGATCTTGGCGCCGCGCGCCTTGGCGTGCTCGAGCTCTTCCAGCACGACGACGCCGGCGCCCTCGCCCATGACGAAGCCGTCACGGTCGCGGTCATAGGGACGCGAGGCGGTCTCCGGCGCATCGTTGCGGTCGGTGGAGAGCGCGCGGCAGGCGGCGAAGCCCGCGATCGACAGCCGGGTAACCGGCGCCTCGGCGCCGCCCGCCACCATGACGTCGGCATCGCCCCACATGATCAGCCGGGCCGCGTCGCCGATGGCGTGCGCGCCGGTGGAGCAGGCGGTGACTACCGCGTGGTTCGGGCCTTTCAAGCCGTGACGGATGGAGACCTGGCCAGAGACCAGGTTGATGATCTGCCCGGGGATGAAGAACGGGCTGATGCGGCGCGGGCCGCGATCCTTGAGGATCATCGCGTTTTCGGCGATGCCGTCGATGCCGCCGATGCCTGAGCCGATCAGCACGCCGGTGGCGCACTGATCCTCATGCGTCTCAGGCTTCCAGCCGGAATCGGCCAGCGCCTCGTCGGCGGCCGCGATGCCGTAAAGAATGAAGTCGCCGATCTTGCGCAATTCCTTCGGCTCGAGCACGGCCTCCGGATTGAAGGTGCCATTCGAGCCGTCGCCGCGCGGGATGATG